>CANQMY010000121.1 GCA_947625075.1 uncultured Clostridia bacterium | reverse complement strand
AGTTCACAAGAACAGTCACAGAGTGAGAATCAAGAAACAATAGATAAAGATTTAGAAAATAATAAAAAAGAAGCTCAAAACATGTTTGATAACATCTCAAAAGAATCTAACCCAAATTACTATAATGATATAGGTAATAAAGTACAAGAACTAGACGAATCAGAAATCCCAGAAAGTGTTATTAATGTGTTAATAGATAAATTTTTTAATAAAACCTTTGCGTCTAAAGTAGACTTGAACAATAAACAAGATAGTTATCAAGAAGACGTTGGAGACCTGAAATGGAATATAACAGATATTATAAAACATAAAGTTACAAAAGACTTAAATAAAATAAGATTAGATAAATACGGATTTAAAAAAGAAAGTGGAAAAGGAGAAGACATACCTCTAGCATTTTATTTTGATATATCAGGCAGTATGAATGAGTATGTTAGAACACTCTCTGTTATGGCATATAGGATGATAAAAAAAGGTGTAAAAATAATATTAGGGTTTAATCAAAATGCACACTTACAAATAGATATGATTCCAAATAATTATACAATAGACAAATTTGAAAAATTAATGACAAATTTAGTATTAGAAATAGCAAAAATAAATAATGAAATGCAGATAATGGATATGGTAGGTATTCAATATCAAAATAATAAAAAAGAAAAAATAAAATTATCAAATGGAATACAAGTAACAACTCTAAATGGTATAGAAATAGATGAATATTTAATAGAAAAACATGCAGAAAGTGTAGTAATATTTAGTGATTTTGATCCAATAAGAAATATAGAAAATTTATCTCAAAATTGTAAGACATTTTGGTTTTGCTTTCAAAAAACATGGGGACAAGGTGATTTAAATTATTATAAAGGCAAATTTTATAGAACAAGAAATATTAAAGATATGGTAATGCATTTAAAAAACATAGATAGAATAGCATATGAATTAGAACAAAGAAAAATTGGTGAATTTGGAACTATGGAGTACTTTAATAATAACAGAAAAATTAATAATTTAAATATAGATGATGAAGATGATTATTTTAATATATATGGACAAGATTACAATGAAAAAAGTTTAGAAGATTATTTAGAAGGAGAAGACTTCGATTATGAAGAATGAAAATAATAATTTAAAAAAATTGTTAACAATATGTTGTAGTAATATGAAGGGGTTAACACAAAAGAAAATTATAGAAAAATATTTACCAATGAAAATAGAAAATATATCTATATATAAAAAAGATAATAGAATTATTTTGGAAAAAGAGAAAGAAGAAATAACTGATATATGGGAAGATAATGGTTATTATAGTAATTTAGATATTTTGAAAAATATAACACCAATATATGGAATAGAATGCAAAAATGATAATATTTTTGAATTAATGAAATATAGAAGCAAAATAATTTTAGCATTATTATAAGAATAGGGGAAAATAGAATGCAAGTAAAAATAGAACAAATTAACGAAAAATTAGAAGAACTTCGGATATTATGCAACTAGAGAAATAGTATTACAAACCTCATTAAATATAAATAAAATTCAAAATGGCGGACAAGTTGGTCAGGGAGTTCATGCTATTTGTTTAGATGGACCTCCTGGTGCTGGAAAAAGTTTTTATGCAAAAACTTATAAAAAACTATTAGAACAGACTTTAAATGAAAAAATAGAATTAATTTCCTATCAATGTAATAACACAACTGGTAAATCAGATTTATTTGAAGAAATAAATATTGCAGCTGCTATCACATCAGATGGAGATAATGTAATATTATCTGGAAAACTAGCAGAAGCAATAAATACAGTAAATGAAGGTAAAAAAGTAATACTATTTATAGATGAGTATGATAAATCAAGAACAGAAACAGACCCATTTTTGCTAAATTTTTTGCAGGATGGAGAAATTGATACAACTCAAAAAGGTAAAATAAAAATACAAGATCAATATTTAAAAAATTTACAGGTAATTATATGTAAAAATGATGAAAGAGAGCTTTCAGGACCATTATCAAGAAGATTAAAATCATTGAAATTAGAGTACATGAAGCCAGATATACTTGCTAAAAGTATTAATAAACAATTATCTCAAAGTAGTCAAACCATAAAAGATGCGGTAATTATGCTATATACAAGTATATATAATGAACATATGGAAGGAGTACATATATTTGAGAGAATTCCGTCTTGTGCAGAATGTATGCAAGCTATAAAAGATGCAGAAATGCTAATTGAAATGGGAGCAAACAAGCAAGATATTGTTGCTACTGCTATTGTTGCAAATTTATTTAAAACTGAAAATGATATAGAGACTTTTAAATCGTTGCTTAAAAATCAAAAAAATAGTGAATTTATAAAATGGTATGAATATCTTACAGAAGTGTCAGCAAGAAATAGTGAAGATGAAATAGAAAGAGTTAAAGAAGAAATGGCAAGAAATTTCTATCCAGAGCAACTAAAAATAGTAACGAGAGAATTGGAAGAGAAAAAAAGAGAGCTAGATGATCAAAAGGAAGAATTAGAAAAAACTACTTTAGAACATCAAAAAAAGATGCAAGAAATTGAAGAAAGCAAGCGAAAAATAAAAAGAAAGCAAGAAGAACTGGATAAACATGAAAAAGATTTAGAATCAAGAGAAACAGAAACCGCAAGACTAAGAGAAAGTGCACTACAAGATGCAATACAAGGTGCACAAGGATATGTAGATAAAAAACTAGAAGAATTAGAATCTGAATATGATAAAAAAAATAAAGAATTACAAAAGATGAAGAAACAAACAGAAGAGTTGAGAGAAAATGCATTACAAGATGCACTAAAAGAAGCACAAAAAGTATTTGATAAAAAAGCAGAAGAACTAAATAGCGAGGTTGAAAGACAAATTGCTGTGGTAAATGAACAAATAAAACAAAACAATGAAGAAGTTGAAAAAAAATTAATAGATTATAATTATATGAAATCTTCAAAAGAAGATGCAGAAAGATTATTAATAGAAAAAGAAACAGATATAAAAAGGCAAAAACAACTATTAGAGAAACTTTTGGGAAGAAAATTAACAACAGATGATATTCCTGAAGAGGAAAATCAAGAAGGAAAAATAAAAATTGATGAAAATAAAACATATTCAATGTATACAAATATAGAAGGAGAATTACAAACAACAGGAGATTCTAGTAGCGTTTTTGATGTATCAAGTAATAACAACTGGATACAAATAGGTGAAATACAAATAGAATCATGCAAAGAAAAGAGTAAATTAAAATTTTCAAAAAATGCATCTATAAAATTGGGAAAGATTTTAACAGGAGAAAAATATAAGAACCAAAATGCAATGGTTTGTGATGATGGAATAGTTCTTTATCAAGGAATAAAAAACAAATTAGTAGCAATAAGAACTATAAAACATGAAGATGAAGAATATAAAAATGTATATCAATTTTATTCCAATATGATGGTTACACCAATACAAGCTTTTCAAATGGTAGTAAATTTAGTTGCTAATTTAAATGCTTGTGAAGTTGATATTATACCAACTGGTGATTCTCCATTACCAATGTATATAAATACTTTGTTATGTAGTAGTAAAGAACATAATAATACTTCATGTTGTACTTTTGAAAAAGTAGACGATGAAATTTATTATGTGAAATATGAAAATGAAAATATAAAAATACCGTTAATGATAGCAAAATTACTACATAGTCCACAAGGAATTAATTGTAGTATAAAAGATATGACATCAGATGAATTAGAAAGAATAGAAAAAAAAGCATATATAAAGCATTGTGAAATAGAAAGTGGTAAAATACCAGAACAAATTAAAAGTATTCCAATGCTTTCAGCAGTAAAAATTACTCCAAAAAG
>CANQMY010000120.1 GCA_947625075.1 uncultured Clostridia bacterium | reverse complement strand
GAAAGCTCTGTTTTTCCAACACCTGTTGGACCTAAGAATAGAAAAGAACCTATTGGTTTATTTGGGTCTTTTAATCCCATTCTGCTTCTTTTAATTGCACGAGCTACAGCAGATACCGCTTCTTCTTGTCCAATTACTCTATTGTGTAAATTTTTCTCTAAATTTTTTAATTTATTATTTTCACTTTCAGAAACTTTAGATACTGGTATTCCTGTCCAAGATGCTACTACATCAGCAATGTCATCATAAGTTAAATTTCTTATTTCTTTAGAATTATTATTTTGCCATTGTTTCTTGCTTTTTTCATATTCTTCTTTCTTTACTTTAATTTCATCTCTTAATTTTGCCGCTTTTTCAAAATCTTGTAACCTTATTGCATCTTCCTTTTTCTTATCAATTTTTTCTATTTCTTCCTTTATTTTTCTTAAAGAATCCGGTTCTGTATAGTTTCTCATTTTCACACGTGATGCTGCCTCATCCATTAAATCTACTGCTTTGTCAGGTAAAAATCTATCATTTATATATCTTGAAGATAGTTCAACTGAAGCTTTTATTGCTTCATCAGTAATTTTTACATTATGATGTGCTTCATATTTATCTCTTAATCCATTTAAAATTTTTATTGTATCTTCTTCAGATGGTTCTTCAACTGTTACTTTACTAAATCTTCTTTCTAATGCTGCATCTTTTTCTATATATTTCATATACTCTTTTAAAGTTGTTGCTCCAATTAATTGAATTTCTCCTCTTGCTAAAAGTGGTTTTAGAATATTTGCTGCATCAACAGCTCCTTCAGCAGATCCTGCTCCTACTATTGTATGAATTTCATCTATAAATAAAATTACATCTTTAACTTTTTGTACCTCTTTTAGAGCTTTTTTTATTCTTTCTTCAAAATCTCCTCTATATTTTGCACCAGCAACCATACTAGATATATCGATACTTACAACTCTTTTTCCTTTTAAAAGTTCTGGAACATCACCTGACATAATTCTTTCTGCTAATCCCTCTACTACTGCTGTTTTTCCAACACCAGGTTCTCCTATTAAACATGGATTGTTTTTTGTTCTTCTAGATAAAATTTGAATTAATCTTTGAATTTCATCATTTCTTCCTATAACAGGATCTAATTTTCCTTCCTCTGCCCTTTTAGTTAAATCAGTTCCATATTGATTTAAAGTAGGAGTTTGATTAAAGCTCGTATGACTTTCCGTTTTACTTGAATTATTTTTTTGCTCTTCTTCTTCATTAACTATTTTTATAATATCATTATATAGAGTTTGTGGATTTACATTAAGATCAATTAGAATTCTTGCTGCTACACTATCACCTTCTCTTAATATTCCTACTAAAATATGTTCTGTTCCTATATTTTCACTGTTGCTTCTTCTTGCTTCTATAAAAGCATTTTCAATTACTTTTTTACTTCTAGGTGTAAATCCAACTATTTCTGGATCTTCTATTGGTTCTTCAGTTCCTAATATTTCTTCTATTTCTTGTTTAATATTACTAGAACTTACATTTTGATTTTCTAATACTTTACTTGCTATTCCTGTTCCTTCTTCTGATAAACCATATAATATATGTTCTGACCCTATATAGTCATGTCCAAATTCCATAGCAAGTTCTTGCGCTATTTCTAGAGCTTTTTCAGCTCTAGCTGTAAATTTATAATACATTCTTATTCCTCCTTTTCTTTGCTAAGCTTAAAAGCATTTAATTCAATAAAATTTGTTTTATAATATTTGCTCTTTCTACATCTTGTTCATAAATTGATAATTTTTTGCCTACTTTCAATTGTAAACATGCTGGTTTAGTCTCTAAAATAAGTTTAGATACTTTAGTATCATCTAATTCTTTAATAATTCCTAAATCTGTTCCTAGCTTAACATTTGAAATTAATTCCCTTGTTTCTTCTTCTGATATTTTTCTTGCATTTGAAAGTATGCCAAAATCTCTATAAAGCTTGTCCTCTAATTCTATTCCTTTTTTAGCTAAATATTTTCTTGCCATTCTTTCTTGCTCAATAATTTTTTGAGATATTACCTTCAAATTTTTTGTAATCTCTTTTTCAGTTATACCAATTGTTTGATTATTTGAAATTTGATAAAAATCTCCTTCAATGTTTGAACCTTCTCCATATAAACCTCTAATGCTCATTCCAAAATTATTTACCGCATTTAAAACTTTTCTTATATTTCCAGTAATTGATAGAGCTGGCAAATGTGCAAGGACAGAAATTTTAAGTCCAGTTCCTACATTCGTTGGACAAGCTGTCAAATATCCATATTTTTTACTAAAACTATATGGCACAAGTTCTTCCAATTTCTGATCTATTTCTATAGCTAAATTCATTAGATTTTCTAATTCTAATCCTGAACTAAATACTTGTAATTTTATATGATCTTCTTCGTTTATTGCTATACATATATTTTCTTCATCATTTATAACTAATGCACAATAGGGATTTTTAGATTTTGCAAATTCAGGACTAATTAAATGTTTTTCAACTAATGATTCTTTATTTAAATCATCTAAATCTTTCATACTTATAAATTTTAATCCATATCCTATTGATGGCACTATTTCTTTAATCTTATTATAAATAGCTTTTAGTTCTTCTTCTTTACATTTTTGTACGTAAGGAATTCCCTCTATATTTCTAGAAAGTCTAACTCTTGAGCTAATTACAACATCTGAATCTTTACCATTTTGTAAATACCAATTCATAATTATTTCATCTCCTTTAATTCATCTCTAATTTTTGCAGCATCTTCATATCTTTCTTCTTTTATAGCTTTTTCCAATTCTTTTTCTAATTTTTCTTTTTTATTTTCTTCTGGATTTTCATTTTTATTATCAGATTTTTCTACAGTAATTTTTTCTGATTTTCCTTTTGGAATTCTTCCTATATGTGTAGAAGTTCCATGAAGATTTTTTAAAAGAGAATCTATTGGATTTGAAAATGTATTATAACAATCACTGCATCCAAACATTCCAGTATTAATAAAATCATTATATGTCATACCACATGTATTACATTTTACTTCATGATTTTGTAGCATTGGTAGAAATTCTGTTTCTGCATAATCATTAAAAAAGTCTCCTAAAAAATTATTAAAATTAATTGGCAATTCTAAATCTTCTATACCAAGTTTTTTAGCACATTCAGAACATAATGCAATTTCCTTTTTTACACCATTTATTATTTGTGTATACCTAATATTTGCTTCGTTTCTTTCACAATTTTGACACAACATAATTTATACCTCCTTATATAAAGTGTTAAAATTATAATTTTTTTATACTAAATTAATAAGCATACTTTTGAAAATTTTTGCTCTAAGTTCATCTTTTAAATTCTTTGCAGAACTTAAAACTTTGTCATTTGTTGCTCCTTTTAATAGTTTAGCAATTCTATCATCTATTACTCCATAGTCTAGAAAGTTATTTACAAAAATTTCAACTTCCTTTGCACTTATAGTATTACCTATACTAGTAATTATGTGCATTAAATAGTCACTTTTTGTTAAATTTACTTTTTTTATTTTTATATAACCTCCTCCACCTCTTTGACTTTCCACATAATACCCCTGTATTGGTGTAAACCTAGTTGATATTACGTAGTTAATTTGTGAAGGAACACAATTAAATTGTTCTGCTAAGTCATTTCTTTGTATTATTGCTTGTTTATCTTCTTCTAACATATTTTTTATAAAGTCTTCTATTATATCAGATATTCTCATATTTTTATCCCCTTTTAATATAATATAGAATGTTTTATTTTGACTTTGACTTTCTTTGACTTTTATTATTATACTACACAATTTTTTTAAATGCAATAGTTTTTTTAATTTATATAAAAAAAAATCAAAAT
>CANQMY010000119.1 GCA_947625075.1 uncultured Clostridia bacterium | reverse complement strand
TGAAAAATGAATATCTTAAATTAAATAAAAATTAATAAAATTTCAAAATTAAGGCGTAATCTCTTACAAAAATATTTTTTAAAAAATTTTTTATAAAAAAATCATAAAAATAAAATTTATAATTTTTAATTAAGATTTTAAAAATTTAAAATTTATAGTATGAAAATAAAATTTTAAAACCGAACATTTGTTGTAATTAAAATTTTTACAAATTTAAATATAATTTTTATAAAATATTTTATAAAATTTTAAAATAAATTTCTAATTACAACATTATAAAATAATTTCATTTTATAATACTTTAAAATTGATTTTAAGACATTTTTACATTTAACTGATAAAGTTAATCATTTGGATTTCAATTTGAATACTTAAAAACTATTATCTATATAATGTAAATTTACTAAAATGTTGTAAAATCAATGGTTTTTGAAAGATACTGAAAAATGATTAAAAAAGTGACGCACGAGAATCGGTTTTAAGGCGTTTTTATAAAAAAGACATATAGTTTATTGTCTATAAATTTGAGCAAAATACTGAAATATGGACATTTGCGATTTTTAATAAATTTTTTAAAATATAAGTTAAGAAAACTTATAATAAGCTTAAAATAACGAAGCTTCAGGATCAAATATAAGACATTTTAATATTAAAGTAATATAAACTTATTGTATATATATATAGAATTAGCTGAAAGTAGTCAATATCAAGGAATAGCTGTGATTTAAGAATATATGGTTTTATTCCTACTCTAATTTGCATGAAACTTTGATTTCACGCAAGTTAATACTAATAATTTTCTGAATTCGGCTTTTATGTCTTGATTATACATCAAAAAAAATTTTTGTCAAGCACAATTTAAAAAATAATTTAAATCTTTGTACTCTTCCCAATCAGAACAAGAACGAATAAAAACTTTATATTTTGAAATGGCAATACTTTCATCATATACATTATTAAAAAAATTATTATATACGTAAAAAGGTCTTCTATAATGCTTATCTTTATTAATTTTTTCCTGTAAAATAGATAATAAAATATCAAAACTATCGAAACTACCTATTATATATGGAGAACCATTCTTAATCTGAATTTGCAATGTATATTGAAAAGACATATATATACCCCCTTTCTTGACAAAATAATAATATAATTATATAATATTATGTAAACAATGTCAAATTGGAGGTTATATGTTAATTTTAGGAACAATAATAGATATAACTATAATACTAATTATAATTATATCTAAAATTAAAATAAATAAAAATAAAACAATAGTAACAAAAACAAACACTTATTTTAATTATAAAACTAGAGAAAAATTATTAACTGAAACAGAATATAAATTTTATAATTTATTAAATAGTATTGCACAAAAACAAAATTTAATAGTATTTTCACAAGTAGCACTAAATCAGATAGTAAAGTCAAATACATACAGAGAACTAAAAAAAATTGGAGGAAAATCTATAGATTTTGTTATAATAGATAAAGACAGAAATATAAAATTATGTATAGAATTAGATGATTACACACATAATAAAGAAAAAAGAAAAATTAGAGATAATATAGTAAATGAAATATTTAATGAAACTAATACAAAACTATTAAGAGTACCAATAGATAAAACATTTACAGTTGAAAGATTAGAAAAAACAATAAAAGAGAGCTTATAAATTAAACTCTCTTTTTAAATTATACTGTTTATAATTACAATCTCCTAAAATATTTGATATAAAATTAGCTTCATATTCTGGTTTCAAACTATTTAAATTATACTTTTTATATATTTTATTTTCTAATTTATCAAAATCTTTTAAATTATGATTTATTATTTTTTCTGGATGTATCAAATTGTGTGATGTGAGATAAGCTTTTTTTCCCATAAGTCTAATATCATTATTATCTTTTGTCATATATTTTACAACATACGCACCAATATTATCAACATGACTAATAGCATTTATAAATACAAAACCATTGCCCCACATTTCTTGTAACTTGCTTTGTTCAATATAAGGAATATTAAGCAAAACATGATAATGTACTGCTCCCCTTTTTTGAAACTCAATTACAGCTAAATATTTTAAATCACTTTTAAAAGACCTAAGTTTTCTAATAAAAGACTTAAATAATTTATTGCATTCTGCAATATTTGTCATATTATCTGCAAAAGTAAGAGTAAGAAATTTATCATATAAATTATCAAAATTACAATTTGCTAGACGTCTAATAGTATCACGTCTGCGTTGATTAGTATTAGCATAATTATATTTTTTACTTTCTTCTGAAGCCTCTCCTCTAACTCTAGCTCCACCCTTACCACAACAATAATATTTATAATCATAAACTTCGATAATATGACCAGTAATAATATATTTTTTTAAACCCATATTATCTCCTATTCTATGTTCTAATTTTCAACTATAATTAAATAAAATATTAACGCAAAAAATTTTATTTTTTGCTCTAACTCGCTAAAGCTCGTTGCTGCGCGTTTTAAGCAATTATTAATGTCTTTTTGAGAAATTTGTTTTTATAGTTTCAAAAGTATCATAAGATTTTATAACCGATTGTTTTCCTTTCGAAATTTTAGTCATAATTAATGGAGCAACAAAATCTTGCTCATCATTATCCCATTTAATACCGTCCCCGTCGTTATGACGATTAATTAAAACTGCTGTTTTAAAAAATGGAAGAGAAATCATATTACAACTAATTTGATAACGAACATATCTTCTGAAAGTAATATTAATCTCAGACCACTCCTGAGCAGTCGTAATAAAAATTATTTTTCGTTTCCTTAATTGCGAAATAAAGGATAAAATCTCCCCTGCCATTTTTTGATTTTTTTCTAATACAGTAAAAATTTCATCAAATAAAATTAAAACATTTTTATCATTATCTTTAAAACTTGTACAATAATCTATAATATCAAAAATATTATCAAAATAAACGGTATCATTAAAAACCCTAAAACTTTTAATGTTAGTAATAATGGTATAATTAAATTTTTGCTTTTGAGAAATTGCAAAATTTATAGCAGAATATGTTTTACCTTTACCTTGCTTGCCAGTGTAAGCGAAAAGACCAAAAGCATTATCATATTTTTTAAATCCTTTACAAAAAAAACTCTTAAAATCAATATAAATTTTTTTATTAAAAACAAAATATAAAATAATAATTAATATTAAAACTAAAACAAAAAACATAAAAACTCCTTTATTATGGTTTAAATTTATTATAAATTTTCATAACAAGCTTATAACCTTGAATACCAACTATCAAAGAAAGATAAGCAGTAAATAAAAGGTTAACAGAAGAAATACAAAAAGAAGGTATCATAAAAAGCTTAATAAAAAAAGGTACATATACCACCATATTACTCAAAAAAGAAATAATACCTGATATAAAATTACTAAAATCAGGAATAAAAGCAGAAACAATTAAAGTAATAGGAGTAAGTATAATACCACCAATAGTAGCTATAATTTTAAAAACAAAATTAACTAAAATACTTAACATATAAAAACCTTTCTATAAAATTTTTTCAGTTATAACCTCACCAGAAGGAGGATCTTTATCAAAAATATCACCCTCTTTAACCCATTGAATAAGATTAAAAGCATAAGCCCAAATATATCTACCAAAAATATAAGTCCAAAATAAAGTAATTAAAGTACTAAGAAATTTGAAAACACCATTATTATTTATATATTTAGAAATACAATCGCTAGTTAAAACAATATCATAATTTAAAAAAGGAATAGGAAAAGAAACAGAAATAACATCATTATTATTAGCACTAGAAAGAGCACCAGTAATAATATCCGCCATATTATAAAGTAAAGAAAAAACATTACTTTCATCAATATTATCAACGGAAGAAG
>CANQMY010000118.1 GCA_947625075.1 uncultured Clostridia bacterium | reverse complement strand
TTAGTAGATTTAGAAGAATTTTCTTTATCAAATAATTCTGGTAATAAATCTCCAGATAATTTATTAGTTGTAATTAACGTATTATATGTTGATAATTCTTCATAGTATTTTCTATTTACTAAATCGTTTTCAACTTTTTCATTATCTATAACAACCTTTTTAGCTGAATCATAAGATGCAGATTGTACTAAATCCTCTGCCTTTTTTATTTCCCAGCTAGCATTTACATCTTGATAATTTGACTCATATCTAAGTAAATTAGATACATAATCAACTATTGTTATAGCATTAGTTGTTGAAACATTAGATTGACTTGGGTTATTTGTTTTTCCTGTATAATAGAATTGTTTATCTAAGTAATCTACTTCTCCAACATTTTGTACAGAAACGATATAACTTGCTTCTATTGATGCTCCTGATATTAATTCCTCATCCATATATGCTTGAATAAGCTCAGGAGTTTGTTTTGTGTTCTTTCCTAATTTATAACCTATTAATCTAAATCCTTCATAACGAGCACTATGACCTTCATGTTTTGCAAAATATAGATTACTTACTGATTGAGTAGTATCAAATAAAGTTTGACCGTTTGCTAAAACTAATTTAAAGTTTGATATTTCTTTATTTAATTTTAATTGTGCTTTTGGTCTTTCTTGTAAACCTAAGTCTATATCTCCAATTCTATATGAAAGTTTATTAGTATTTCCTTGATTTTGTGTTTCTTTTCTATTATATTCAATTTCTGTATCTATAACACCTGTTTGAGCACACATTGTTGTATTATTAATTAAGTTATTTATCATATTTAATTGTGCTTGTTTTTGCTCTTCACCGAGTATTATATTTATATGTTCCTAATCTTTCAAACGAAGCTAATGTTTCTGCCCTATTATTTAATAATGTATTATTTTGTCCTTTTGACCAATTATTAACATTTTCTCTATAATTATATAAATCTTTTGCATCTGATGCACCTTTTACTGATTCACTTAAACCAGAATCATAATAGTACATTGCTGATTTATCAGTTACACCATCATAATTTTGTTTTTCATAATTTGTATATCCGCTTATACCATTATAACTTGTATTTTGTGCAATTCCTGTTTGATAATTTGTAGATTTATAATCTTCACCATTGTAAGATTTAACGTTTAATCCTTTTTCTCCAATAAGTGTATTTACCTCATTATCAAGATTTGTTAATACAGTTTGTATGCTATCTCCATAAGTAAACCTAATGAAGAAATCTCCTGCTGGAACAGATTTAAATGAATATTCACCATTGTTTTGTCCTATGTTGTCTTCTGTTACATCTAA
Organism: uncultured Clostridia bacterium; assembly: GCA_947625075.1. Lineage (GTDB taxonomy): Bacteria > Bacillota > Clostridia > TANB77 > CAG-508 > CAG-793. The sequence continues at coordinate 2,618 of CANQMY010000118.1, read as the reverse complement.
TAAACCTGGTCCTTTAAGAATTACTTTTGATAATCCATATCCACTAAAATATCTGTCATTGTTTTCACTTACTTTAACTAATTGTCCATTTTGTCTTTCATATATTGTTGTTCCCCAGATCTTTTCTCCACTGTAGCTTCCTAAGAATATACCATTTTGATCAACATTTTGAACAAGCTCTACTAACTCAACTTTAACACCATTAATTTTTGTTTCTGAATCATTATATTTACCATCTCCAACTACTGCCTTATCGTTAGTTACTGTTCTTTCATCTTCAAATACCATTCCTGATAATCTTCTGGTATCTTCATCATCTTGACTTATTACTACCTTAATGTTTGGTGCTTTATCTGTATCCATTTCTAGTCTATTTTCTACATCATTTTCTGCATTTGATCTTAAGTCTCCATTTTCAGTTAAGTCGATTTCTTCTAAGCTTCCTACACTAGATAATGTATCAATTATACCTGCTACTTTATTTCCTACATTAGTATCAACTCTGCTGTCATCATTTGCTAAATATCCTGGAATTACAGCATTTGGATTATAATAAGTTGAGTATCCATTAATTTCTGCTATGTTACGTTTACCAATTGTTGTAGCTCCTGTATTCAAATCTTCATCTAATTTAACTTTTCCAGTTGTTTCATCAATATTAGCTTTAAATGTTAAGTAAATATATGCTGATTCTCCTGGTTTTAATGTATTATTTCCTGAAGCAGATTTTATACCTGTTACATATAATGAATTATATTTGTAGTTTCCATTTGAAAGTACTTTTGAAGCTTCTCTATCAGCAAAACTTGTTCTATTGCTTACTGATATTTCTCCTTGTTTTGTTCCTTTTGTATCACTTCCTAAGTATGAATTTACATATGTTCCAGTTACATTTCCATTTGAATCATATTCATTATATGAATTTAATGTATAATTTCCATCAGCTCCTAAAATTCCATCAAATGTATATTGGTCTGCATCATAGTAATCTACAACTTCATTTATAGCTGCATATAAACTCTGTGATTTATTTTTAACTAATAATCTATATGTTACAAATATTTGTAGATTCTTAGCATCAACTGATCCAGCATCTGAACCATCATATAAATATTCTGACTTACGTATTTCTCTTGTATATGAATAGTTACCATTATACAATTCATCAGCTGCTCTTAGTTCTATACTCCAGCTTCCATCATCATTTAGATTTTTCTTTGAATATATATAATCTTGTTTTTTACCATTTACTAAAACTGTTGCTTTGTATACATCTTTTTGTAAATATAGTTCTTCTTGTTCTCTTCTGGTTATTCCATAATCTACATATCTACTTTGATCTGATTTTTTAGTATATAAATATGAATATACCCTATCTAAAGATATAACTTCCACATTCTCTGGTGGATTATTTAAATCTTCTAGTACAAATCTATTATATACTGGATATTTAATCATCTCATTTTTTCCATCAAGAGGATCATCTACAAGTGTAGTTGCAGTTATCATACAATCCTTAATAAATGTAATTACTCCTGATCTATCACTTGATCCTACTCCAACTTGTTCCATCCAGCTTACAAGTCTATTATACGCTTCTGTATAAGATCCTGTACTTAATGAATATTCCATAAATTTATTCCATGCATCTTGGTATGTTAATGCCTTTTCTCCATTTGCAATATATTCACCATTATCTCTTGCAAGTTTTGCTAATAAACTATATGATTTATGCCAGCTATTTTCAACTTTATAATTTTGTGGAGTTGAGTCTATTTTACCAAATTTATTATTAAATCTATCTCTATCTAAGTCTTGTGCATTTGAATATCCACCTGTTAAATTGTTTTTATAATATGTTGATTGATAAATTTGTCCATTATATGTAAATCTAACATAATATTTCATTAATGGATTTAAATTACTAAAATGATATTTACCATTAACGTCTGTTACTGTAGTTGCAATTAGATTATTATTTTCGTCAAATAATTCAACTTGCATTCCCGAATATGGAGAGTCTCCATCATTTCTTTTTCCTGTAATATCTCCTGTTTTTACATCTGGTAAGTCTAACCAAACATTTCCACCTAATTCCATAGAAACAGTTTTTGTTCCTAAATTAGTATTTATTGAACTATATATTGGTTCAGCATATACTTCTGCTCCATCATTGTTTGTATATATTGCTGAAATTTCTATTAATTCTTGGAACCTAGATGTATCTTCTATTTTAGCTTTATATTCAAATGATTTTACATAAGTTTTATATGTTTGATATCCAATAAGTCTTCCATATTCATCATAAATTGGATCAGATCCAACTGTTGTTTTATCTGTTATATTGTAACTTTCTATTTTTACTTTAATTGTTGCTCCATAGTTATTTCCTAATCTTAGTGTACCTGAATTTACAAAATCTTCTGGATCAAAATCATTTATATCTACATATATACCATTTATCTTTCCTTCAACAGTTGCTTCTGATGCATTATATACTGCTGCTTTTCCTTTTACATTAGTAATATAATCAATTGTTATCTGTGGATTTACTGTTTGAATACCATTATTAGGTGTATATCTTATATAAAAATCTTCTCCCCAGTTAGGGAAATTAA
>CANQMY010000117.1 GCA_947625075.1 uncultured Clostridia bacterium | reverse complement strand
AACTTAAAAAGGTTATATCAAAATGATTGAGAATACTTAAAAGTATTCTCAATCATTTTTGAATGTGTCAATGGTGTGTCAATAGGGACGGAGTTTTTTGACATAAAATCAAATATAATTTAAATTATTTGAAATTAATATTTGTATAGCAATTATAATTCATTTTTAATTATCCATTTTATATCTTCAATAGATTTATCAATATTAAAACTACCATTTCCAATAGGATAATAAACGGAATAAAATTTATAAAGTCTATTATTTATATTTTTTATATAACATTTTTTTCTACATTGTGAAACTGAAATTTTTTCTTTTAAAACAATAGAACTTACTTGATTACCAAATAAAATAATTACTTTAGGTTTTATAATTTCAAATTCTTTTATTAATAAATTAAGATATTTTTCAAAAACAGAGTTAGGGAGAGGTCTTGCATCTATTTGAGTACATTTTCCTAGATTAGTAATAAAATATTTATGTTTAATTACATTATTATATACATTTTCAGCAAATTCTTCAGTCCATTCAGTACCTTTAATTAATTTGATTTTTTTATAAATTTCTTCATCTAATAAATTTGTATTATAAAATAAATTCCAAATATTTTTAGTACCAATCCAAGGAGATTTTAATCCTTTCCATTCTTTAGAAGATGCTATGTTTCTTTTAGTGGGATTCATAAAGACAAAACAAATATCTGGATTTTTATCCAGTCCACCGTTGTATATAGAATCTAATTCTTTTGCTCCATATTTTAGTTGCAATTTATCATATTCTTTTTGTAAATCTTTTAAATACATAATTTTCCTCTTTTATAATTTATTAATTGCTTCTCTTGCAAGTTCATCACATCTATTATTGTATTGGTTATCACTGTGACCTTTAACTTTGATAAAATTTACTTTATGGATTTTAGTAAGAGAATAAAGCTCCTGCCAAAGTTCCTTATTTTTTACAGGTTCACCTTGAGATGTTTTCCAATTTTTCTTCAACCAATTATAAATCCAACCTTGAGAAAAACTGTTTACTACATAAGCACTATCACTATACAAATCAACTTCACAAGGAAATTTTAATATTTTTAATCCCTCAATTACAGCAGTAATTTCCATTATATTATTAGTAGTATTTTTTTGACCTCCTGAAATTTCTTTTATATTATTATTATACATTAAAATAGCTGCCCATCCGCCAGGACCTGGATTTCCTGAACATGCTCCATCTGTATATATTGTAATTTTTTCCATATAAAACCTCCAAAAATCTTGTAAAAAATGTAAGTTTATGATATTATATCAATAATCATTTTAGCTTTCAAGTGAGGGAGGAATAAATTTGTCTAAAGTTTTAGGAATAATAGCAGAATATAATCCATTTCATAATGGACATTTGTATCATATTGAAACTGCAAAAAAAGAAACAAAGGCAGATTATGTTGTTGCAGTTATTACTGGAAATTTTACACAAAGAGGTAGTACATCAATAGTCGATAAATGGGAGAAAACAAAAGCAGCATTAAATTATGGAGTTGATTTGGTTATAGAGCTACCAGTTTTATATAGTACTTCAAGTGCAGAGAATTTTGCAAATGGTGCAATAAAAATATTAAATGAATTGGGAATTGTAGATTATATATCATTTGGAATGGAAGCAGATGATATATCAAAGTTAAACAATATAGCTAATTTACTTGTACAAGAACCAAAAGAATATATAAATATTTTAAAAAACGAATTAAATTATGGAAAATCTTTTGCAGAAGCTAGAGCAATTTCAATATGCAAATATTTAAAAGATGATAAATGTGAAGAAATTTTAGATGGATCTAATAACATTTTAGCGATAGAGTATTTAAAAGCATTAAAAAAACAAAATAGTAAAATTGTACCTATAGGAGTAAAAAGAAAAAAAGTATTTTATAACAGTAAAAAAATCATAGATGAATATGCTAGTAGTACTGGAATTAGATATCTTTTAGAAAGAAAACAAATAGATGAAGTTTCAAGGGTTATGCCTTCTATAAGTTTAAATATTTTAATTGATAATATTAGAAACGGAAAGTTTAATTTAGATATTTCTGTATTTTCTAAAGAAATCATATATAAATTAAGAAGTATGAGTATTAAAGAAATTGCACAAATTCCGGATGTTAATGAAGGATTAGAATTTTTAATAAAAGAATGTAGCGGTAAAACTAATAATATTTTTCAAGTTATAAATGAAATAAAATCAAAAAGGTATACCCAAACTAGAATTCAAAGGATAATGTTATATGCATTACTTGGAATAAAAAAATCTGATATTAAATTATCTCAAATAGTTAATCCATATGTTAGAATATTAGGTTTTAATGATAAAGGTAAAAAGCTTTTATCTGAAATTAATCCAAAAATTAAAGTAATAACTTCATTAAAAAAATTTGAAGAAAATAATAAAAATATTAAACTTAAAAGAATGTTAGAAATTGATAAATATGCTACTGATATATATACTTTAGGGTATTCAAATAGTTCATTGTCTAACTTAGATTATACAAATGGGATGATAATAATTAAATAATAATGGAAATAATCATATTGTAATATTACAAAAATATTACAATATGATTAATTTTTAATTATACTTATTGAAAGAAATACCTGTGTATCATATAATAAAATTAAATTTTAGAGGAGGCATTCTTATGGAGGAAGAAAGCTTTGCAGACTACATTTTAGGAGAAAAAGACTGGAGTAAAAAGTTAGAAATAATGTATTACTTAAAAAAAAGAACAGGAATCTTCTATGATAATTCTGTGATTTTTAAAACATTAATAGCAAAATTATTTTTAGATTATTTACATGAGTTTTATCCTAGATTTGAAATAGATGATAATTTAGTTATTACAGCAAGACTTCTTTGTGACTGCAAAAAAGTTGAAAACTCTACTGATTTAGAGGAAATAAAAAGTTATGCTAGAAGGGGAGCTGAGTATTTAGCAGAGTTAGGATTTGATGATAACTTTTGCAAAATATGTGAGGGAGTAAACAGATATACAATAAACGAAAATAGAAAACCTGAAAGTGATATTCTTGAACTTGCAGATCAGTTTGGAGGAATGCTTTTAGATAGACCAGAAAGAATAGGATTTAAACCTGATGAAGCATTAGTATTATTAGAACATAGAAACTTAAAAGATAAAAACAATAGATTATTACAACCATTTATTAAATTTGTAAATTATATGCAAAAAATAGAAGCTTAAAATATAAAAAGAAAGGTAAAATAAAATATGGAAAGTATAGCTGACAAATTAAGCGAAATAAATAGAATAAGAAATAATGAACAAGTAATGACTTGGGTAAAAAATTTTGAAGAAAAATTTGTTAAAGACCTAAAGAATGCTAGAAATATTAAAGCAGTTAATTTAGAAAGAACACCAGAGCAATTAAGAGAGGATGCAAAAGCTGCAATGAATGATTATAAAGAAAGCTTTAGGGAAGAAGCAGCTACACTTCCAGAACAAGATTTTGAAAGAGATAATTAAATTAAATTTTACAAAAGAAAAGTAGAGAAAAAGCAAAGAAAAAGCTTGCTTCTCTATTTTTATGAAAAAAATAAAACAAAAATAATGGGAGAAAAAAATGAACGAAATTTTTGCAGATTTACATGTACATATTGGAAGAAGTGAAAATGGAAAACCAGTAAAAATAACAGGAGCAAGATCATTAAATTTTGCTAATATAGCTAAAGAATGTTATGAGAGAAAAGGAATTGATGTTGTTGGAATAATAGATTGTGCATCACCATATGTAATAGAAGATATTGAAAACTTTTTGAAGTTAGGAGATGCTTATGAACTTAAAGATGGTGGAATTATTTATAAAAATAAAGTATGTATAATATTAGGTAGTGAGGTTGAAACATCAGAAATAAATGAAGATGGAAGGACTGGAAGTGCACATAACTGTTGCTATTTTCCTACATAAAAAGATATGAAG
>CANQMY010000116.1 GCA_947625075.1 uncultured Clostridia bacterium | reverse complement strand
GCTAAAGTGCTATAATATTTATAAAACTTGCCGCCTGGTCTTAAGCCATGACATACTCCATAGAAGTTCCCTCCATCACCTTAAAATCAAGGTGTGTAGCCACATTCTACTTCAACGCTATCACTTACATGCTTTTCTATTATATAATAGTTTTATGTTAAAGTCAATACATTTTTTTAGTTTTTATTTATTTTTTGCTTATAATTTTAAATATTTGATTTATAATATTTATTGTGTTATAATAATATAGTAACTTATAGACAATTTCACTTATAAAATGGAGGTAGTTTATGTTAGAGCGTGACATAAAAATTTTCGTACATAGGGATGTATTTCGCGAAAAATGTATTACTTCTCTTTCTACTTATTTAATGCTAAATACACCTCGGAACCACAGCACAATTGAAACGGATAATCTGGGCAATCTTAAGATTATCCCTCCAACCCCCTCAATAGAGAACAGCTTGGAGAACTTTCAATATGTAGTAGCTCAGAAAGCTCTGGAAGGTTATTTGTATGGAAGTCTGGCATCCTTTAAAGCTATAACTAAATAATAATCTGTTTTAAAAAACTCTCCCGAAATTATTTTATTAATAAATTCGGGAGAACTTTTATATTGTAATATAAATAAATTATTATAATGGACTGTATAGAAAGCAACTAGTTTTCCATACAGTCCATTTTTAATTTTGTTTTGGGGTATAACTATTTATGAGTTCTCTTATTCTAGAATAATCAGTCTCACTTGAATCAATACTTTCCAACCAACTTTTAAATTCTTTTAAGTAAGGTTCATTAATCATTTCATTTCTAAGAATAGCCGACTTTGTTTGGTTAAACATCTCTTTGACTTCTTCAGTACTACATTTATTAATAATGCAAGCTTCTAGGCGTATTAATTTAGCAACAAAATAAAATTTCTTTAAGTCATTCTCCATATTTTTGATTTCAACATACTTTTCCCATTTATTCTTTCCTCGCATTTTTACATATAGCTTATATGCATAAAACCAAGCTACAGTATGTTTAATAGTCGGTATAGAAAGAAGTCTAAGCTTAAATTTTTCTAGTGTTGCCCACCGATAATATTTATCAGTAAGTAACAATTTCAATGTTCTCATAGTTTTTTCCTCCAAGTATAAATATTATGATTACAACTATAATTATAACATCTTTAATGTAATTTTACAAATTTTAATTTCTTCAACATTTTTTGACATCCAGTGAATACCTTTATTAATTTACGTTTTAATATATATCATTAATACATTAGTTCATTATCGTCTTGTTCAGGTTCTTTTTCAATATTTTGAGATTCTTCTATTAAACTTAATACATATTCTTCAAATTCTTTCATATTAGTTATATCTTTTGGCATTACAGTTGCCAATCCTATTGAACTTTGATATTCCGGAGATTCTTGTATAGTTTGTGAAATTTTATTTAAAACATCTTCCATATTTTCACCCGATTTAATCTGTGATTGAGCATAATCTAATAAAAATTGTCCCATATTATTTTTAAATCTCACATCATCATCAAAATCTTCAAATATTCCAACATAACATAATGTATCAGCATTATCAACATATTTAATTGAGTCATTCATGCCTAGTTCTGCCATCTTAGAAATTATTTTTAAAGCCATTGAATTATTAATAACATCATCCCAAGTTAATCCTAAAATTTCTTTGAACTCTCTGAATGTTTCTTTTTCTATGTCATAGCTTGAAGTTGATTTAACTGATCCATTTAGTGCAATTTCAGCAATCATATCAGCTTTTCCTTCTTCTATTCCACGTCCAACTACAATACTACTTATATCATTTACATTTCCATCTTCTGTTCTATCTAGTACAGTAAGTACTGTTTGAGATTCAAAAATTATATTTTCTTCTGTAATTGTTTGAGTACAAGCATGTCCTAAAACTTCATGTAAAAATACAACTTGAGTAACTGTATCTGGATTAACAGCAACTTGCTTTGTTGTAAGATTAAAATATGCTTTAGTAAAAGGTCTAGAAGCACCCTCTAATATTTGTTCAGTTGTTTTTTCTTCTATTTTCATTCGTTGAATATTATATAAAAGCACACTAAAATCAACATCTTTAAAATCTTCATTTTGGGATAAATTATTAATTGCTTCTTTAAACCAATCTTCATATCTTCCTGTAATAGTTTCATTATTTTCTATAGCTTTTAGTAAATCATCATAACTTGGTTTTCCTTCCATTTCAGTATATTTTTTAAATTCATTTACATTTTTGCAAACTGTATATGATTCACCATTTGACTTTATTCTATTAAGTGCAAAAATCCCATCTTCCATTTTACTTATTGGATAACCATAATATTCTAATATTTCTTCATCTGTCATTTCTTTTATAGTTTTTTGCTTGGTTGTTTCCTCTGTACTAGCTACTTCTTCTGTATTAGTTGCCTCCTCTGTATTAATTGTTTCGACTATAGTAGATGTGGCATCTGATGTGTCAGATGCAGAAATGTTTTGAACTCCACAACCACTTAAAAATATAGCTGAAGCTAAAGATATTAGACCTGTTTTTGTCATTACCTTAGGAATAAATCTAACTCTTTTACTTTCAGATAATTTATAATCTGAATTATTCTTATCTATAAAATAATTTACATTACTAATATAATTCATTCCGAATAGTTTATTTAGACTTATAAATTCTTCTAATGTTGGATAAATAAGGTTCATTGATTTATCAGAATCTATTATTTTCAAATAAAATTTTCTATATTTATTATCAACATATACGTTATATTTACTACCTTGAAAATTTATTTTTCCTAATAACATATATTCTATACTTTTCTCCATAAAATTTTCTCCTTTTTCTTATTATATATTATTAATATAAACACGACTGATTGTAAGTTTTACAACCAGTCATGAAATGTTTAAGTCTCCTCCTTCTCTTTTCTGTCAAACATGTAACAATCGTTGATAGCAGACCACTTAGCTAATTCTGGCTCTTGTTCATCTATAAACTCTTCATATGATTTATCACGAATCGAATCATAATCAAGCACTTTATAGAGCTTTGCCTTGTAGATTTTGTGCAATTTTTCAACTGGATATTGTCTTGAACTATATGTGTCAAAAGCCCAGCCATTGTTGATATATAAAACATGCATTGTAAAATCTTTTCCGTCATCTTTTTCAAAACTGAATTTCTTTACAGCAATAAATTCTATAGATCCTTTTTTTAGAGTTTTGCATATATCAAAACAAACTGAATAACAATGTCCTATACAATTTTGGGTTGCTATAACTTTGTAAAGGTCTTTATAAACCTTTCTAATAGTTTCAAAATCTTTTTTAGAAAGCGCTTTACCTTTTTTAGTACATATTAAAAAGTATATTCTTTCTGTCAACAATTCTGAAAATATAAACACAGCCTTTTTGAATACCTTTAAAAATATTAAAGAGCCTACAACACAAATTATTGTATAAGCTATAATTGCTATTTTACTAGTCATAGAAAACTCCACATCTTCAAATATATCAATTATGAATAATGGTATGAATTGAAAAATAACAATTATTGCCCAAAACATAAAACAAAAAAATTCGATTACTTCATACCGAGCAGAGAGCTGTAAAAGCATGTCCTGTGTCTCGTGATCCATATTCTTGTAAACAGTCTTTCGCATAAGATACTTAATCATTTTTTACCAACCTTTCTGTATTAGATTTTTTTGGTTACATAATATATATTATAACATATATTTTGTATACTTTCAACTAATAAGATCAGAGTAAATATTATAACTACTACTAGTTATAAATTTAGGAAGTAAGCTTAAAAACTATCTTACTTCCTTTAAATTTTCTTTTATTTTTCACATTTAATTTCTAATTCATCTACGAATTTTCTTCTTTTTTACGGTATTTATCTATTTATTCTATTAGTTCAAACAGATAAGTTATTGGTGGAGATGGTGAGAGTCGAACTCACGTCCAT
>CANQMY010000115.1 GCA_947625075.1 uncultured Clostridia bacterium | reverse complement strand
CTCATTGCATTCATACTCTCCTTTTATATTAGTTCCGCCTATTTCAATTATTTGTCCTGTATCACCATCTAATGAATTACTTTTAAAATAATAATCTTTATGTAATTTAGTTAGGAACTCTTTTATTAATTCTTTTACTTGCTTTTCATCTATTTGTCCCTTTTCTATATCTTTTTTATAATAAGGATATAAAATTTTATCTAATCTACCTAGTCCATTTAGATAGTGTCCTGTTTGCCACATTAATTGATTAAAAAATAATATTCTTTGTAATGATTCATAAAAGTTGTTGGATTTTTTATTTTTTATATTACTTAAATTATTTATAATATTAGTATCTACATTTTGCTTTGATAATTTTTCTTCAATTTTATCAATAAATTGTTCTATTATATCTATTAATCTACTTTGTTCTTCGTAAATTTCATTGTCTTCTTTTTTATTATTTTTTATGAAAGTCCTAAAATCCTCTAGTGAATTATTTAGTATTTTATTATAGTCGATTGTTAGGTTTCCCATATTAGCTCTTTTTTCATATATTCTTTTTAATATATCTATATCATAATAAAATTTATCCTTTTTTTCTATTTTATTTACTTTTACACTTTCTAAAATTTTCCTTATCTGTTCTACTTTTTTATCTTCTTTTATCATTTTTGTATTTAATATACAATAAACAATAGAAAATCTATTACTTTTTTCTTTATACTTATTATATATATTTTTCATATAAGATATTTTTTTTACAAACGCTTCTCCACAAAAAAAAGCTAATATTTTTTTTATTTTGTCCATTTTTTGAGTTTCTCCTTTTTATTGCACTTTTAATCTAATAATAACCTATTATTTTTCTATTAGATTTTATAATATTATAACAAAAAAAGCAACTATGATACTAATTTTTTAGACTAATTAGCATTATTTTTTATCAATGTAAAAAATTAATAAAATAAGTAAATTGCTAGTTTTATTGAATTTACCAGGTATTTCAGTAAAATTTTTTTATAAAAAATTTTGTATATTTTTATCGTTTTTTGTCATTATATGTTGCTAAAAGTCAATAATTGTGCTATTATTATTATGTTAGAATATTTATATTTTTTTTATTAAGTTTTTACATTAATAAAAATTTTTTTTATAAGAAAAATTAATAAAATATAGAATATATACCTAAATCATTCTATAAGGAAATATAAAGAACTGATTTTACAATTTAATTTTTTTTTGGAGGAACTACATATGATATTTTCAACATACAATTTTATTTTATTTTTTTTACCAATAGTTTTTATAGGATATCATGTACTTAATAAGTTCAAATTTTATACTTTATCAAAAATATATCTTATAGTTGCTTCATTGGTATTTTATTATATAGGAAGTCCAGATTTTTTCTGGTACTTCGTAGGTAGTGTAATTGGGAATTACATTATAGGAAGTTCTATTTCAAAGCTTCCTGCAAAAGATAAAATTCAACGTAAACTTTTATTTGCAATTGGATTAATTGGGAATATTGCATTATTAGGATATTATAAGTATGCAAACTTCTTTGTTGACAACTATAATTTCTTTGCTAAAAATGATATTATATTAGGCAAAATCGCTTTACCAATAGGAATATCTTTCTTTACATTCCAATTAATTGCATACATTGTTGATTCTTATAGAGGAGAAACTGCTGAATATGATATATTAGATTATTTATTATTTATAACTTTCTTCCCTCAACTAATTGTTGGACCTATTGTTCACCATAAAGAAATGGTTTCACAATTTGAGAAAAAAGAAAATCAAGTTCTAAATTATAACAATATAGCAAGAGGCATCTTTCTATTTGCATTAGGTTTAGCAAAGAAAATTTTAATTGCAGATATGCTTACCTCGGATGCTCAAACATTCTTTAATGGAGTAAGTAACGGTGGTTTAGAAATGCTTCCATCATGGTTTCATTCCATTGAGTACACAATTTCATACTACTTTGATTTATCAGGATATGCAGATATGGCTATTGGACTTGGATTAATGTTTAATGTAATAATTCCTCATAATTTTGATTCTCCTTATAAAGCAAGAAATTTTCAAGATTATTGGAAAAGATGGCATATTACTTTGTCTAGATTTTTAAGTGCATACATTTTTAGAAGTGTCTATAAAAAAGGAGATAAATGGAGAAATTACTATATAGCTACTATGGTCACATTTTTAGTATCAGGTTTTTGGCATGGTGCTGGATGGACATTCGTTGCTTGGGGATTAATTAATGGATTATTAGTTTGTATTTCAGCATGGATGAATAGAAAAGGATATAAGTTTCCCTTTTTAATATCATTTACTCTAACTGCAATTGGAATTGTTTTACTAAGAGTATTATTCGTTTCTAACACATTTGGAGATGCATTAAATGTTTATCAAGGAATGTTTAATTTTGCTTCTCTTGGTAATAGTATATCTACTATATTTACAACAATATTCACATTTATAACTTCAAATGAAAGATGTGGATTATGCTTAGTAATAGGAATCTTAATTTGCTGGTTTGCTCCAAACTCAAAACAAATCATGGAAAAATTTAAGCTATCTAAAAAAACACTTGCTATTGCGATTTCTTTAATATTTATTTGCATACTTAATATGGATAAAGTTATACAATTCTTATATTTTCAATTTTAGAAGGAGGCTTAATAATGAATAGTAAAAAATGGGTAAAAATATTTTTTATAATAATGATAACATTATTATTTTTAGTTGCAACAACAGTATTAGTAATCGATCCTTATTGTCACTTTCATAAACCATTAAATTTTTTAGCATATAGATTAGAAAATGGTCAATATACTAATAATGGTTTATTAAGACAATATGAATATGATTCTATAATTACAGGAGTATCACATTCATCAAATTTTAAAGTTTCACAGTTTAATGAACTTTTTAATTGCAATTCAATTAAAGTTCCTCTTAGTGGAACTGAGTTCAAAGAATTGGCAGATCAACTTAAAATGATAATAAACTATAAACCTGACTTAAAATATGTATTGTATGGATTAAATTATATGGATATTTTACATGATAAAGATTTACAGACATATCCTGAATATCCTACTTATTTATATGATGATGATATTCTAAATGATTGTAGATATTTATTTAGTGGTCCTGTATTAAAAAAGATTTTTAAAGATGTGATTCTATTCACTTTAACTAACCATAAGACTACTAATTTTGATGAATATGATAGTTGGGAATATTATAAGACACTTGATGGAGAAAATATTGCTGAGCTTTATTCAAAAGAATCTGCTCTAGAAGATTATGATAGAAAAGAAGCTGTTCCTGATAATGAAATTTCTGGTTTAAATGATGAAGAGAAGAATAAAGTAATGGAAAATTTTAATCAAAATCTAATTGACATTATTAAAGATAATCCAAATATTAAATTTTACTTATTTCTTGCTCCACATAGTATTGTTTTTTGGGACTCTGCTAAGCAAAGTGGTAATATACAAAAATATCTAGAAGCAGAAGAAATATTAATTAATAACTTATTAGAATTTAGTAATGTTAAATTATTTTCTTTCTTTAATAATTATGATTTAATATGTAATCTAGATAATTACATGGATGTAGAACATTATTCAGGAAAAATCAGTGAACAAATACTAAATTGGATAAAGAATGATGAATATTTAATTACAAAAGAAAACAAAGAAGATTACTTAAAAAGTGAAAGAAATTTTTACTTAAATTATGATTATGATAAACTATTTAATAATTAATACTACTACTTTTTAGTTATATAGTATAAAAAAAGAAGAAAGTACACTTTGCTTTCTTCTTTTAATTTTGCATAAATAATACAACTTTTTTATTATTCTTCTACTTTTTTGAACATATCTTTTCCAACACCGCAAACAGGGCATATCCAAGTGTCTGGTAAATCTTCAAATTTTATAGTTTCTACTTGATCATCATAAATATGTCCACAAATTGTACATACAT
>CANQMY010000114.1 GCA_947625075.1 uncultured Clostridia bacterium | reverse complement strand
TATTATATTAATTGACTCTATGCAAGCAAAATTATTGAATAATAGACCATGCTTAAAAATAGTTGAAGATTATAATGATGGAGATTTATATCAAAGAGATAAAGGAATTTTAGTTTATACATATATTTATAACGACGGTACACAAAAAACAGTCTTTAAATGGGAAAAATATGCTCCAGAAATAAAAGAAGCAATATTTTTACGGAAAAGTAATTGAAAAGAATGCTAATTATATTATAGTAGAACCTAATGAAAATGAAGAGATAAGAAAATCATCTGATAAAATATATATTGAATTAGAAGAAAATAATGATGAACTTTATGAAATTGGAACAGATGTAAAAATAACTTACGATGGATATATAATGGAGAGCTATCCTGCAAAGGTTAAAGTAAAAAATATTGAATTAACAAAAGTAAATAAATTTAATCTTGTATTTTATCAAAAAACATTAGTAAAACCAAAACAAAAAGAAGTCATAATAAGTAATGGAGAAATTGAAGGAATTAATTATAATGTATATTCTTTTGAAGGAAATGTTGCAATAAATCTAAATAGCAATAGTTCAGAATTAACAGAGAATAGTATATCATTAAGAGATGCATTATTACAAGGTAAAATTACATTAAATCAAATTATGGAGAAAGCTGCTAATGATTTTCCAGATAATATATCTTATGACGATGGTGGCAGTAGAGAATATCATTATGATAATTTTACAATAATAAAACTACAAAAATTGAATGGAAATAAAGATGTTTATATTGGAGATGCAAATTTAACTTTAAATGATTTAAATTTAAATAGTTAGTTTAATAAAAAACTATTCCTTTTATAAGGAATAGTTTTTTTATATATTAAATAATATCAAGAGTTAATTGCCTCTTGCAACAATTTTATTATGAGGACTGTATGTATCACGAGAAAGAAGTTGTCTAGATACTTCTTTTCCATTTTGCTTTAAAATTCTATATGCAACAGAAGTAGCACCATTTGAACCATTTTGAATTATTTTAGTTTGACCAGCTTTTAAATTTTTATCAGTAGTATAAGTTGTTTTGTAAGGAATTGTTCCTGTTCTATAAGAAACAATTTCAACATCATAATCATTTTCTTCTCTTAAACCATGAATAGAAACAGTAATTTTTTTATTATAATTTTTGATATCTATTTTAATAGGATAATTTCTTGAGTTTTTAAACTTAAAATCAGGAGCTCCCCAAGAAACAGTAGCATCTGTTCCAATAGGAACATAACCAACATCAAACTGATGATTTGTTCTCTCTACAATTTCAAGATTTGCTCTTAAAACAGCATTATATAAAGTACTTGAAACTTGACAAATTCCACCACCATAATCTGATGTAACTTGACCTGCAACATAAACACCTGCAACTTTAAATCCTGCTTGAGGAGTGCGCTTTCCAACTGTATCATTAAATGAAAAAATATCTCCAGGCATTAAAACGAGTCCGTTAATTTTTGAGCTAGCTAAAGAAATATTTGTACATCTATTTGAATTACTTGTAGCATAGCTTGATGAATAAGAACTAAGAGTATTTGGAAAGGCCTCCATACCAATATCACTTGTTTTTACATTAGGATATAATATTTTTAGAGGTATTGTATACGTATCACTTTCTCCTGTGATTAAAGATTTTGCTTCATCAATAGAAATAGAAAAATCAATTCCTGTAGATGAAGGATAAACAACTAAAGGATTAGTTGTATAATATGCATCTTTTGCTTCTTTAAAAATTTCTGAATGTATTTTATCAATATTAATTTTATCTGTTTCCGTTATGTATGTAGGAATTTCAATTCCATTAGTATTATAATTAGACGAAACTAATTTATCAATTAACAAATTTTTGAATTCATTTGAATTTATAACATATCCATCTTTTCCAGAAACAATAATTAAATTATTTCCATCTATTTGATAAGTTGGATATTTTAGACCGTCTTTCATACTTCCTTCTATTTGGGCAATAACAGAGGAAAAACTGTCAGCATTATAAGAAAAAGTAACAGGAATATTTTTTTTATGAATTAAGCAATTTAATATTTGATAATTATTTGTAAAAATATTTCCACTTCTACCAACATTATATGCATTTTCAACTATTTCATTTATATTAAAACTACCACTTATTTCTGATAAATGAAGAGTATAAGTTTCATCATTATGGAGGAAAATAACTTCTGTAGAAATTCTATTATTCGTTTCATTAATTATTTTTTGTTTAGCTTCCTCTTTATTAAGTCCCGACAAATCTATTCCAAGAGCATTAACACCTTGAACTATATTTTCATGACTTAGATTTAGGAGAGCAAAAATAGTAGAAAAATATGCTAAAAAAATAAAAAGCACAAAAAATAAAATAGAAAATATAAGTAATATAATATGTTTTTTCTTAGTATTAGTTTTTAAATCTGGGTTATTACTTTTTATAATTTCTTCTGCTTCTTCTATAATCTTATAATCTTCGTCAGTTAGTGTATTATCTTCTTCACCAGTAAATAAAATTGAGTTCATTTTTTATATTTTCTCCCCATAATATTTAACAATAAAAAAACAAAAAAGTAAATATATTTAATTAAATAATATTTTATTTTTATTTTATTTATGATATAAGAATAATAGAAATGAAAAAAAGGAACAATAGAAAAAAGAAAGGAATTATGTTATGAGTGAGTTAGAAAGAAAAAGAAAATCAGGATGGGAAAATGTTAATGAAGAATTAGAAAAAAATATTTTTGAGTTTTCAAATGATTATATGAATTACTTAAACCAAGCTAAAACTGAAAGAGAAATTGTTTCTTTATCTGAAAAAATAGCAAGAGAAAATGGATTCAAATCATTAGATGAATATGCTGAATTACATCCAGGAGATAAAGTATATTTTGTTAATAGAGGAAAAAATTTATATTTAGCTGTAATAGGAAGTAAAAGCATGGAAGAAGGAATTAATATAATAGGTGCACATGCAGATTCACCAAGATTAGATTTAAAACCAAATCCACTTGTGCAAGATGGTGAATTTGCTTATTTAAAAACACATTATTATGGCGGTATAAAAAAATATCAATGGACAGCAATTCCACTTGCTATTCATGGAGTTATAGTTAAAGAAAATGGAGAAAAAATCACAGTTTCAATAGGAGAAAATGAAGGAGAACCAGTCTTTACAATAACAGATCTTTTACCACATTTAGCAAAAGAACAGCAACAAAAAAAATTATCTGAAGCAATTAATGGAGAAAATTTATCCATAGTTGTTGGAAATAGACCTGATATGGAAGATGAAAAGGGAAAAGAAAGAGTTAAAAAATATATTTTAAAACTTTTAAATAAAAAATATGGCATAACAGAAGATGATTTTATGAGTAGTGAACTTGAAATAGTACCAGCATTTAAGGCAAGAACACTAGGATTAGACGAAAGCTTAATTGCAGGATATGGTCAAGATGATAAGGTTTGCGTTTATACTTCATTAAGGGCAATAGTAAATGTACAAAATCCTGAAAGAACAGCAGTATGTTTGTTTTCAGACAAAGAAGAAATAGGAAGCATGGGAAATACAGGAATGGAATCACATGTTTTTGATACTTTTATATCTGAACTTTTGAATAAATCAAGAATAAATAGACCTAATTTATTAGATAAAGTATTTTGTAATTCTAGAATGTTATCAGCAGATGTTGATGCAGGTGCAGATCCATTATATGCTCAAGTATCTGACCATAATAATGCTGGTTTAATAGGATATGGAATTTCAATAAATAAATATACAGGAGCTGCTGGAAAAAGTAATTCATCTGATGCAAATGCAGAATATGTAGCTTTTATAAGAAGAATATTTAATCAAAACAATGTACAATACCAACTAGCAGAACTAGGAAAAGTAGATATTGGCGGAGGCGGAACAATTGCATTTATATTAGCTAATAAAGGAGTAGATGTAATAGATTGTGGAGTTCCAGTTCTTTCAATGCATGC
>CANQMY010000113.1 GCA_947625075.1 uncultured Clostridia bacterium | reverse complement strand
GCGCTAGAAATGGCGCCCTTTTAAATTGCTTAAAAATTTTAAAAATATATATTAAAAGATAAAAAGAGAAAGCAGTAAACAAAAATCTTGAGTTTACTACTTTCTCTAAATTCGCCTTATATCATCTATGTTAGTTAATATACACGCCTAAAATTGTGGTTTTGAATATTAACTCTCACAGGAACTTCTTTAATGCTGTTCCTACAGCTTTCTGATATGGAATCTAAATTAGCAAAGTATAGAGCACCTCCATACCAATATTTGGGGTCATCAATGCCCAAAGTTTCTGCTTCATCTAGCAAAAGCATTTCGGTCAGGTTTGAACCTGACCAAGCTTCAAATACTGCTTGTTCAATTTCAGAATTTACATCTTCATTGTTTACAGCTCTTCCGCTGTGAAGCCTAACTACTTTTCCATCATAGCAGGGAGAAAACTGATTTTTTTCAAAAATAACATCATTGATATTATTGGGAAAAGAATCATCCCTTATACGATTAAAAACAACTTCCGCAACGGCCAGCTGACCTTCATAGCTTTGGTTGCCAGCTTCGGCAAACAACAAATATTGAAGATTCTCAATCTCTTGAGGAGATGGAATATAAATGTTTTTTGATGAAGTAATTTCATTAACCATTTCATATATAAAATCTTGTTCTTTATCCAAGATTTCTTGCTTTTCTGCCAAACTTTCTGATTGATTTTGTAAAATTTCCTGAAAAGTCTGAAGTATCAAAGCTCGACATTTTAAATCCTCTTCTTTGGTGTCTAACACTCCTGCAACATATAAATTACGCTTTTCTTCAGACGTAATTTGCCGTTCTCTGCTTTTTAATTCTGACATTTTATTGTCAATATATTCCTCTTTATCCTTTAAAGAAATAAAAGTAAATATGTTGACAAGAAACAATAACATTAGCAGAAAATGAAAAATAGAACTAAAAAAACCTTTTTTCTTTTTCTGCTTTACAACTACAAAATCAGGAATGTCAGTCCCAATTTTTTCAGGTAAATCGACAAACTCTAACCCCTCTACTGTTTCATTAACTTGCTCTTTTGAATCTTGGTAATCTTGGTACATTTTAAATCTCCTTTTTTTAAAATTTTGTGTAATAATGATATATGTAAAATTTATTCTATATTAGAATAAATGAAAAGGAAAATAAGTGTTGCCACTTTTTAAAATATATATAAACACAATCTAAGCAAATTAATTAGAAATTGTGTATAAAAAAATATTGTAGATATTAGGCGATTATGCTAAAAAACTTTAACAGCATATAAAATTTATTATACAATAAAAAAGATTATAAGTCAAATCTTAATAAAATCTTTAACAAAAAATATAAAATATCAATAAAATATTGATTTTATGAGCAAAATATATTATAATAATATTTGTAAAAATGTGTTAATAAACTAAAAATATAAAATAAAAATGGAGTGTAGAATGAAAAATTTAAAAAAATTAGCAATATTAATTGTTATTATTTTTTCAATGATTTTAACGTTCACTAATAATGTTTTTGCTGTCCACAGCTCAAGTGGTAAATTTTTAGGTCTATATGATAAAGGAAATGGAAGAAAAACAGGATTTTATACATCAGGAACAGAAACAGGAACTAAAAATAATATTCCAATAATAAAGATAATTGAATATAAAGATAGTGATGGTAACCAGGTTGATCAAAGTAAGGAACAACAAGTAATATATTGTTTAAGAGATGGTATAGGATTTGGATCAGAGGGTTCATCAGGCCAGATAGTAAAATATACAGAATATTTTGATTTAAGAAATCCACAAGATATTCCAACTGAATACAAAGCAACAACTATTTTACCATCAGATGAAAATTATAATAAGTTAATGTGGTTATTAGATAATATATGTATTCCTGAAGATGAAGATTCAGTAAATAATCTATTAACTAAAGCTGGAATAGAAAAAGAAGATTTTAGAGGAAATATACAAAGTGACTTTGAAAACATTTTTAAAGATATTATAGAGGTAATTCAGCAATCAGCTATATGGTATATAACAAATCAAGGAGATGAGTTACAACCAGCAAGCACAGGAACATTTCATGTTGCAGAATCAAGTGTAGGTGTATCTCAGGATGTAGCAACAAAATATGGATATGAAGAAGGTGATGATAATCCAGTAACTACTTTATATAATTACTTAATAGAACAAGCACAAAATCAAGGAGCTTATGATTATTCATCAAATTCAACACAAGAACCTTTAACTTTTGATAAAGAAAGAACACAAGTTGTTTTGGAGAGCGAATTTTATTATGTCGGACCATATAAAATCACATCAACTAGTGATTATGCAAATTTTGAAGCAACAGTATTAGATGAAAATAATCAAAATATTTCTGATATATCAATTGTTCAGAAAAGTGGAGAGTTAGTAACTCAAGTTCAAGGTGCAACAACTAGTGATAAAATTAAGTCAGTTATAGGACAAGATTTTTATATTCAATTACCTGCAACTACATCAGTTGAAAAGGTAAAAATACAAACTTCAGCAAGTAGAGAAAGTAAAACATTAAATTATTGGTCAGTATCAAATAATTTAATAAATTCTTCACAACCAGTAGTAATAATTGATAAACAAAATATAAATAGTAATTTTTCAGATGAACAAAATATAGTTAAGCCAAAATTTGATTTAGCATTAAGAAAATTTATAGATCAAATTGAAGGTAAAAAGGTTACGCCATCTAGAGAACCTAATATTACAAAACAAAATCTTCAAGCACTAGCAACAGGAAGTTCATCAGCATTAGATAATGGAACTACAACTAATAAAACTCATTCAAAAAATGCTTTATCAGTAAGTACAGGAAATAAAATTATTTATACAATAAGAATTTATAATGAAGGTGAAATAGATGGTTATGCACAAGAAGTGACAGATTATTTACCTTCGGGATTAGAATTAGTACCACAAAGTGAAAGTGAAATAAATAAAAAATATGGTTGGGTAGAGGATGAAAATAATAAAAAGATAATAAAGACAGATTATTTATCTAAAGAAAAAAATGCAGAAGATAATCTAATAAAAGCATTTGATAAAAATCCACAAGATGATAATTATACAATATCTTATAAAGATGTTCAGGTTGAATGTGTTGTAGTTGCAACTACAACTTCAACAGATACTCACCTAAAGAACATTGCTGAGATAACAAATTCTTATAATTCAGCAAATGTTCCAGATAGGGATTCAACACCTAATAATCTTTCAGAAGATCAAAAAAATTCTTATAATCCAGGAACTTCTACTCAAGGTAAAGGATATCAAGATGATGATGATTATGAAGATTTAGTTTTACCAGGAAAATATTTTGATTTAGCATTAAGAAAATTTATAACAGCTGTAAATGATGTTGAATTAAAAACAAATGGAGTATATGATAGACAACCAAAAGTTGATGTAAATCCACTTTTAAATGGAGATACAACTGCAAGTTATGAACATGTAAAGTCACCTGTAAGTGTTTCAGCAGGGGATATAATAACATATACATTAAGAATTTATAATGAAGGTCAAATTGATGGATATGCAGAAGAAATAGTAGATCACTTACCACCAGAATTAGAATTTTTACCAGAAGATGAGATAAATAAAAAATATTTATGGACAATTGATAGTTCTGATAAAACACAAAGAACAATTAGAACAAAATATTTATCAAAAGAACATGATGAAGAAGAAAATTTGATAAAGGCATTTAATCCAGAAGAAGACATTTTATCATATAAAGAAATTCAAATTAGATGTAAAGTTATTTTAACAGCTCCAACTCTTAAAAATCTAACAAATATAGCGGAAATAACAGAAAGTAGTAATGAAGCTGATTTATTAGATAGAGATAATGAAAATAAAGTAAAACTTCCAGATGATTCAAATCTTCCAGATTATAAAGGAAATGATAATAATAAAGATGATTTATCAGATAAAGATTATCATTATGAAGGTCAAGAAGACGATGATGATTTTGAAAAAGTTATTTTAGAAAAATTTGATTTAGCATTAAGAAAGTTTATAACAGGAGTAAATGAAGAAGAAATAACATCAAGAATACCAGAAGTAGATAC
>CANQMY010000112.1 GCA_947625075.1 uncultured Clostridia bacterium | reverse complement strand
CTGAGCTAATGGCCCATTTATTAAAGCAAAATAAAATTGCTACTTTTCAATTATACTATGATAAAATATAATTTGTCAAGATAATTCTTGATTGTATAAAAATTTAAAAATTTTTTTATATAATGTATATATTTTTTTTTATGTATGATAAAATAATGTAATAAAGTTTAAGAGAAAGGTGATGTTATATACTATGAAAAGAAAAATGTTTAAAGCATTTATAGTAATAAATACTATTATAGTAATGGTATTTATTAATATTTCATATGTATATGCTGATAATTTATCTGATCTTATCAGTGGTGCTCAAGCAGAAAGTGGACATGCGCCACCATCAAATCCACCTCCTGATACAGATACAAATCCAGTACCAGATGTACCAACTTCAACAATACCTGTTGAGTATAAATATTATTATACATCAATTGAGGGAAATGTATATGAAAACCTAGGGTCTGTTTATATAAAAGGAGAAAACATGAAAGATGATACAAAAGGGACTTTAGGAATAAAAGATGTAACTGTAATAGCAGAGCGGACCACAAACATATATAACAAAAACGAAATCAGATGGAAGTTATAGTTTTCCTAATATGGAAGAAGGAACATATAAATTAAAATTTGTATATGGAAATATTGCAGGCATAGATATGTCTGATGCAACAGCTATTAAAAATGTTTTAAAGTATAATGGATATGATTATATTACTGTAAAAACTCCTAATAGAGAAGAGTTAATAGATTCAAAACAATTAGAAATAAAAAGTGCTGGAAGAGGAGTTGCACAAGTATACTTAACAATAGATTGTTCAAAAAGTATGGAAAATGCCAAAGTTAATATAAATGGAGAAGAAAAAACAAGGCTACAAGTTGAATTAGAATCTGCTCAAAAATTAATTGATTCTTTAATAGATAGTGGACAAAATATATATATGGGTGTAATATTCTTTTCGGGTGAAAGCTATAGAGTTGCATCTTTAACAAGAAATAAAAGTTTATTAAAAGAAGCATTAAATGATGTTATTAAAAACGATAAAAAAGATTGGAAAGTAAATACTAATATTTTAGGAGCACTAGATAAAGTAAAAGAATCATTTTACAATAATGATACAAGTAATTCAAATAGATATATTATACTATTATCAGATGGTATACCTACTTCAGATGGTTTAGTAGAAGTATATAATGGAGAAGATTCAAATGAAACGTATGATAAACTTTATAATAAAATTATACCATCAACAACAAAAAAAGTAGAACAATTAAAAAATGAGGGAGTTCATCTTATTTCATTATTTACTAAATCAGATAATGACTTAGAAAATGATTTAGTTAAAGGAATATTTGAAAAAAATTCGGAATTATTTGTTTCTGTTCAAGATGGATTGGAAACGATTGAGGCAATCACAAAAAAAATTAAAGTAGAAGTTTTAACAACTACAGTTGAAAATGGATATAATTCATTTGTAGTAATTGAGGGTTATGAAGATCAAAATCGTAGAGCAGCAGTAGAAAATTATTTTAAAAATAGCAAATTTTATTATGGAAATACAATGTTATTTGATCAAATTGATAATTATAATCCAAAAGATGTAAATTCAAAAAATAAAGCAATAGAGTTAAGTAGTAATACATGGATGGAAGTAAATGGCGGAGAAAATTATATAATTAGTTATAAACCAGCAGATGTACCTTACGAACAAAAAATAACACATATAGACCCTCAAACAGGACAAGAAGTAATTGATAAAATAATTTATCATAAAGAATCAAAATATACTGGAAGAAACTTAGAAATATCAAGGAGACCTATTTCATCATTAAAAACTACTACTACAGCAACAGGATTAAAAATTATTTTAGCAAATAATTCTATATTAAATTTGCAAACGAGGAATATAAATGACTTTTTAACCGGAAAAGAAATTGTGCCAATTATTGAAACAATAGATGAAGAATTAACAGAAGGAATTACTATACAAGTTGAATACACAATTTGTATACAAAATAATTCAAATCTTCAATGTGATTATTTAGAGATAGTAAATCATTTACCCGAGGGATTTCAATATATAGATGATATGCAACTTATTACTCCAGATGAAAATAATAACATAAAACGTAATTCGGATTATAAATGGAGTATTGTTTCATTATCAGAATTGAAAAAAAATATGCAAATATCAGAAGAAACTGCTAATAAATATGGAAATCGAACCTCTCTTAAGTTAACATTAGATAATAATGGAGAAGGTAGTAGCGGATTTTTTATACCAGCAGGAGGAAAATATTTTGTAAAATGTGCTGCAAGTTTACTAATTAGTTCATTGGATAATTTAAGTAGAATAGACGATTATAATGATGTAGCAGAAGTATTAACATATCAAAATACTGGAAATAGTAGAATGGTATATACTGAAAATCAAATAAAGAATGGGAAAATTTATATAGAATACTTAAGATCAATATATCCAGGGGACAGTAAAGATATAGATTTTTCTGAAGATAGTAAGTCAATATTCATCTTACCACCAACAGGTAGAAAAGTAAACAAGATACCTATTATCTTAATTGGTATAATAATTATACTTTTGATAACTGAATTAATTATACTTTCTATACGAATTATACGAAAACATAAAAATAAAATAAATAAATAATATTAAAAATACTGCTAATATATATTAGCGGTATTTTTGTATGTTATTTTGAAAGCAATTTTCTTATTTCATACAAATTTTGTATGCCTTTACTTTGTTCATCTATGATGTTTTCAGAAACTTTTCTTAACCTAGGATCAATATTATATTGAAGTAAATTTTGACACATTTCTATTGCACCTTCATGATGTGGGATCATTTCGCTAATAAAATTTAAATTAATATTATTACTTCTTAAACTATTAGACATTTTATATATCATATTTTTAGTAATAAAAAAGTATTCATTTAAATATTCTTGATTAAAATTATAAGGACAATTAAGGTAGCTAGTTGTCTTTTCAATTTCTTTCATTTGAAAAACTCCAATTGTTTGCATTTTTATTATATCATTTGCTTCATCTACAAGAGGAAGAAAATAAGTATAATTTAATAAATTTTTACACATATATATTGCAGCTTCATGATGAGGAATCATACATCTTATAAAATTAATTGTAACACTATTGCCTAGAACAGGATTTAACATTTTATTAGACATATCACATAGTATTTCATTAAATTTAGAAAGATATTTTTTAGTAGAATTATTTAAAGTTTGCATATTTAAAATAAAATTTCCTTTCATTTATTTATAAAAAGAGTAAAAATACTACTTTATATTATTAAATAAAGAATAAATTGTTGCATTTAATTGTTAAAAATATTTAATAAATATAAATAATATCAAAAATTATTATAAATACATAATATAAGTTAGGATAATTTTACATTGGAGGTTAAAATGGAAACAAACATTGTAGAAGAAAAAATAAAAAAAAGGAAAACCACAGAAAATATTACAGTTTTAGAAGTAAAAGATATTTGTAAAACATATCAAGCAAAAAATGGAGAAATCGAGGCATTAAAGAATATAAATTTTGATGTCAAAGAAGGAGAATACATCAGCATAATTGGACCAAGTGGATGTGGAAAATCAACGCTATTATCAATAGTTTCAGGATTAGAAGATCAAACAAAAGGAAAAATAAATGTATCTGGAAAAATTGGATATATGCTTCAAAAAGATAATTTATTAGAATGGAGAACAATCTATAAAAATGTTTTATTAGGATTAGAAATACAAAAATCAAATACAGAAGAAAATAGAAAATATGTTATAGAGCTATTAAAAAAATATGGATTATATGAATTTAAAGACAAATACCCAATGCAATTATCTGGAGGTATGAGACAAAGAGTTGCTCTAATAAGAACATTAGCAGTAAGACCAAAAATTTTACTTCTTGATGAGGCATTTTCAGCTTTAGATGCACAAACAAGATTAATGGTAACAGAAGATATTTATAAAATATTGAAAGAAGAAAATATTACGGCACTAATGGTTACACATGATATTTCAGAAGCTATAATCCAAAGTAGACAGTATGAAACTTGCTGAAAAAGATTCAATTTC
>CANQMY010000111.1 GCA_947625075.1 uncultured Clostridia bacterium | reverse complement strand
TGACCATATTAAAGGTTTATCTGCAATATGTAAAAAGTACAATATACCTATATATGCTAATAACCCAACATTTACAAATATAAATCAAAATATCCCTAATGAACTAAAAAATAAATTTGTTACAAATGAAAATTTTGAAATCAAGGATATAAAAGTATTTCCTTTTTCCATACCTCATGATGCAGCTGAACCTTGTGGTTTTAGTTTATTTCATAATAATAAAAAAATAACTGTTGCTACAGATATTGGACATTTAGATACCAAACTTTTACACAATTTAGATGAAAGTAATTTTCTTTTACTTGAATCAAATTATGAACCTAATATGCTTAAATGTTCTAAATATCCATATATTTTAAAAAAGCGTATTTTAGGACCTAACCGGACATTTATCAAATGATGATGCCGCTTTAGCAATATCTGAACTTCTAAAGCAAGGTGTTAACAATATAATGCTTGGTCATTTAAGTGAACAAAATAATTTTCCGGAACTAGCATATCAAACTGTTTTAAATAGTATAATTTCTAAAAATATTGATATTAATAAATTAAGCTTACAAGTTGCAGATAGGTATAAACCAAATAAAGTTATTGAAGTTTAAGAGGATAAATAAATGTTAAAAATTAATATTTTATGTATTGGAAAATTAAAAGAAACTTATCTTAAGGATGCTATAAATGAATATTCTAAAAGACTTTCTAAATATTGTTATTTAAATTTTATAGAATTACCTGATGAGCCTATTCCTGAAAAATCGAATATTACAATAGAAAATCAAATAAAAGATTTAGAAAGTAAACATATAATAGAGCATATTCCTAAAGGAAGCTATATTATATGCTTAGATTTAACTGGTAAACCATATTCTTCTGAAGAATTTGCCCAAAAAATTAATAATATTCAAATTACTAATAGCTGTTTAACTTTTATAATTGGAGGAACCCTTGGAGTAAATGAAAACTTAAAAAATATATGTAATGAAAAAATTTGTTTTTCTAAAATGACTTTTCCTCATCAATTAATAAGAGTATTTCTTTTAGAACAAATTTACAGAAGTTTTAAAATAAATAATAATGAAAAATATCATCATTAATAAAAATAAAGTTATATAAAATTTTTGTAGAGGAAAATATACTTTTTCTGGGGGGCACTATATATTAAGAAAAAAATTTTTCATGAAATAAGTCTTTACCTTATATAAGGTACAATAGAAATTGGAGGTGACTTATCCTTCCTCTACAAAAGTAAAAACTATTTAATTAAAATAATTATGGATATTATTTTTGAAATAACTTTCCTAACTAAATAAAAAATTGAATAAAATAATATAATATGATAAATCATTTTTAATTTTATATTTTTATTTTAAACCATATTTTTCCAAATGTCAATAAAAACTTATAGACAAATTTCGACAATATTCTCATTTAATTATACATATTGCTGTAATAATACTTACTATATCTGCTATTATAGCAGGCACAATAACAAATTTACTTTTCTTAGCTTTAATTGAATTCATATAAATTGCAATTACATAAAAAGTTGTTTCAGATGCTGCCATTATTGTAGCTGCAATCATTCCAATTCTAGTTTCTGTTCCAAATTTACTAATTATATCAGTAGCAAGTGCCATAGAAGCACTACCAGAAATAGGTTTAATAAGTGCTAATGGTATAATTTCAGATGGAACATTAAGATTTTTTAAAATATTTCCTAAAATATTAGATAAATAATTTAATAAACCTGAACTTCTTAGCATACCTATAGCTAAAAATATTCCTATTAAAGTTGGAAACATTTTTACCGTCATTTTTATTCCATCTTTTGCACCTTCACAAAAAAGATCATAAACCTTTTTGTTTTCAATCAATCCACAAAAGACAATAATTGAAATTATTAAAGGAATAATTATTGCTGAAAAATACATCATATTTTTCTTCTCCTTAATAAAATTTTTGTTATTAATATACCTGTCAGCGTTCCTACTATTGTGGAAATCCATATAGGAATAATAATTTGTGATGGATTAGGTGATCCTAAAGATGCTCTTATAGCTATTACTGTAGTTGGAATTAATTGTATTGATGTAGTATTTAAAACAATAAGCATTATCATAGAATTTGATAATTCACTCTTATTCATATTTTCTTTTTCTAATTCTTCCATAGCTTTAAGTCCTGCTGGAGTAGCTGCATTTCCTATTCCTAAAAAATTTGATATAGTATTTATTGATATAGCTTTCATAGCTTCTTTATTTTCTTTTGAATCTGGATAAAGCCATTTTAAAATTGGATTTAATAATTTATTTAAAAATTTTATTATAGATGTTTCTTGAACTATTTTCATTAGTCCACACCAAAGGCACATATTTCCTACTAAAGTTAAAGATAATGTTACTACATCAGATATAGAAGTAAAAATCGAATTATTTATATCTTGAATTGTTCCTCTAAATATAGAAAATAATAAGGAAATTAATATTAATATTGGCCATAAATAGTTCAAACTTAAATTCCTCCCCTATTAAATATATATTTTTAAATAAAAAATATACCTAAATTAAATTAGGTACATTTTTAATTTTTATTTATAAAATGTTTATAAATTTCATTTTTATTTATTTTTTTATCTTTTGCTATTTTTTTTATTATTTCTTTTTTATCAAACCCTTGATTTTCATAAAATTTATAATGCTCTTCTAATGACAGTTTATTTAACTCATTTTCCTTTTCTATTTTTTCGCCATTAATTAAAATAATATATTCACCTTTTGGATTTTGAATTTTCTCTATAATTTCAGTAACATTTCCTCTAATAAATTTTTCATGAATTTTAGTTATTTCTTTTGCAACTACAATATTTCTATCACCTAAATTTTGTTTTATTTCATTTAACGTTGAAATTAATCTATGCGGTGCTTCATAAATTATTGCTGTTTTGCCATCATTTTTTATTTCGTCAAATTTTTCTTTTCTCAATTTTTTATTTAAAGGTAAAAATGCATAAAAACTAAATTCTTTTGTATTTAATCCTGAAACAATAAGTGCATTTATTAAAGCACATGCTCCTGGAATTGGAATAATATTTATATCATGTTTTATTGCCTCTTTTACTATTTCTTCTCCAGGATCTGAAATAGCTGGAGTTCCTGCATCAGTCACTAAAGCTATATTTTCACCATTATCAATTTTTTCTATAAGTACATCTGTTTTTATATCTTCATTGTGTCTATGATAACTAAATAAAGGTTTAGATATTTCTAAATGATTTAATAATTTTAAAGTTTGTCTTGTATCTTCTGCTGCAATTAAGTCTACTTCTTTTAATGTTCTAATTGCTCTTAATGTAATATCTTCTAAATTACCAATAGGTGTAGCAACTAAATATAACTTACCTTTTTCCATAAAAATCCTTTCTTTTTTATTTATTTTTATAAATTTTAATTATTTCATCTGTATAACTTCCATCTAAATTATAAATAATTAATGGTTTTTCTATTTTTAAAAATATTCCTGCTCCTTTTACAGCTTTAATTAAAACTAAATTAGATTGTTTATTAATATTAGAATACACAAATCTCATTCTTTTTATTTCTAATTTATATTTTTTCATATTTTCAATAAGTTCTGATAGTCTATCAGTTCTATATACTATATAAAAAGCTCCATTATCTTTTAATAATTTACTAGAAACCTTTAACCAATCATCTAAAGTAGCTACTGTTTCATATCTAGAAATTTTTTGTTTTTCTTCTTTGTTATTAATTCCCGTGCCTAATTTTTTATATGGAGGATTTGTAACAACAGCATCAAAAGTATTATTTTCTAATTTAATTTTATTTATATCTTCATTTATAATTTCAATAATATTTTCTAAAGAATTTAATTTTACACTTCTATTTGCCATTTCTGCAACATCTTTTTGTATTTCAATTCCATATATTTTTTTTGCATTTACTTTTCTACTTAGCAAAATGCTTAAAATGCCTGTCCCTGTTCCTAAATCAACGATTTTACTTTGTTTTTTTATATCTCTTGCAAATTCAGTAAGCAAAACACTATCAATTCCAAAACAAAAACCTTCTGTATTTTGTATTATTTTTAATCCTTCATAATTTAATTCATCAATTCTTTCCATAAT
>CANQMY010000110.1 GCA_947625075.1 uncultured Clostridia bacterium | reverse complement strand
GTTTCAGCAGATAATAGAGATATAGAAGAAGCAGTAGCAAATGGAAATGAAAAAGCAAAACTTGCATTAGATAGTTATCATTATTTAATAGCATCATATATTGCAAGATGTGCAGTTGCAATGAATGGAGTAGATGTAATAACATTTACAGCAGGTGTTGGAGAAAGAGGTCGTGAATCAAGAGTAGAAATATGTAAAAAACTAGAGTTTATGGGAGTTAAATTAGATGAACAAAAAAATCAAGATGCATTTGCAGTAGAAGCAAAAATTTCAAGTGATGACTCTAAAGTTTTAGTTTATGTTGTTCCAACAAATGAAGAACTAATGATTGCAAAAGAAACAAAAAGAATTTGTCAAGGAAATTAACAAATTTCCAAAATCAATTAGTTATTTAGCATATTTATAATAATTAAGAAAGGATTTAAATAAATGAAAATATTTGTTATAAATTGTGGTAGCTCATCATTAAAATATCAATTAATTGATATGAATGGAGAAAAAGTTATTTCAAAGGGAACTTATGAAAGAATAGGAGAAAAATCATTCCTAACACATAAAATAAATGGTGAAAAATATGTTTTAGATCATCCAGTATCAAATCATAAAGAAGCATTAGATTTTGTAATTAAACAACTTTTAAATAAAGATTATCCATCAATTCAAAATTTGAACGAAATAAATGCTGTTGGACATAGAATAGGTCATGGAGGTGAATATTTTAATTCTTCTTGTATAATTGATGAAGATGTTATAAAAAAGATAGATGCATGCAGTAGCTTAGCACCGCTACATAATCCTGCTGCAATAATTGGAATAAGAGCTCTTCAAGAATTAATGCCAGGAATTCCAATGGTTGCAACTTTTGACTCAGCTTTTCATCAAACAATACCAGAAGAAAGATATATTTATCCAATTCCATATAAATATTATGAAAAATACGGTGTAAGAAAATATGGATTCCATGGTACATCTCATTTATATGTATCTCAAAGAATAGCAGAACTAATGAACAAACCAGTTGAAGATTTAAAAATTGTTAACTGTCATTTAGGACAAGGAGCAAGTATTTGTGCTATAAAAGGAGGTAAATCTGTAGAAACATCTATGGGATTAACTCCAACAGCAGGAATTCCAATGTGCGCTCGTTCAGGTGATTTAGATCCTTCAATACCTGGATTTTTAATGAAAAAAGAAAATTTAACTCCAGATGATATAGATAGCATTTTAAATAAAGAATCAGGAGTTTATGGAATAAGCGGTGTTTCAAAAGACATAAGAGACATAGAAGAAGCTTACAGTAAAGGAGACAAAAGAGCAAAACTTGCATTAGAACACTATAAATATGCTGTAGCATGTTTTATTGCTAAATATGCTGTACCAATGCAAGGAATAGATGTAATAACCTTCACAGCAGGTGTTGGAGAAAATCAATCAGGAATAAGAAAAGGTATTTGCGATTATTTAGCATACATGGGAGTAGAGATAGATAATGATAAAAATGCAATAAAGGGAGAAGAAGTAAAAATTTCAACTGAAAACTCTAAAATACAAGTATGGGTTGTTCCAACAAATGAAGAAATAATGATTGCTAGAGATACATTAAAATTAATAAATGGTAAAAATTAATATAAATATATTAATAAATAGAGGTAAAAAATGAAAAATAAAAAGAAAAAAAATTTAAATAATTTTAAAGAAATATATAAAAAAGTTAATCATAATAAATATAGTCAAATAACAAATATATCAGGAAAAGCTGAATTAAAATCTAATTTAAAAAATTTTATATACAACTACAAAATATTATTAATTATTTTATTAACTATATTTTTGATACTTTTAATTTATACTTTTAAAAGTAATCCAATAGTAATATTATATTGCTTAGGATTTTTGCTTGCATTTATATTACTAATTATGTATTCATGTACTTATAAAGTTACTTTAGATGAAAATGCTTTAAATTTGTATATAAACTTTCAGCAAACAACAATAAAAAGTGATGATTTAGTAAATATATATATTTCTAAGCAAAAAATGCATTTTTTAGGATTTCCAATTTACAACTATTTATTAAATATAATATATGTAAACAATGATTCTCCTTTATTGATTTCTTTACCAACTGTAATGATTAATAGAAAAAAATTAGTAAAATTTCTTTCTATAATTGAAACAAAGAAAATTAAAGATGAAGAAGAAGAAATAATTGCAAAAGAAAAAAATAATAAAATTGTTATAATAACCATTATATCTGTAATTGCAATATTTATTTTAGTTTCAGCAATATTAGCAGTTATTTTTAGTAATAATTTTTAGTAAATTAATTTAATTTTTATATAATTATACCAATCAGAACGTTTGAAATAATAACTTTTTGATTGGTATATTTTTATTTAAAAGACTTGTCATATTTGTCTAGGTCTCAGAATATAATTAATTAGAGTAAAATAGGTAATAGGGAGGAGAAAATGATATCTGAGGAATATTCTAAAAATCAATTAAAAAATGATACCATACAAAATTTAATTCTTGAAAATAGAAGGAAACTTTCTATTTCTGGAGTACTAGATGTTTTGAGTTTTGATGATCAAATTGTTATATTAGAAACTGATCTTGGTATGTTAACAATTAAAGGTGAAGATTTAAGAATAAATAAGTTAAGTATTGATACAACAGAAGTTGTTATTGAAGGAAATATTAATAATTTAAGTTATAGTGATAAACAAGACAAAAAAACTTCTGGAAGTTTTATTGGAAAAATATTTAAATAGGAGAAATTAATGATAGATAACCAATTATTTGAATTTCTTATTTATTTTATTTCTGGAATATTATTTAGTATTTTTTTTGATTTATTTAGGGTATTACGAAAATCTATAAAAACTTCTAATATATTTACATATATTGAAGATACAATATTTTGGATAATAGTTGGTTCTTTTTTAATTTGGGAAATATTTACTATAAGTTATGGAGAACTAAGAAGTTACATATTTATTGGAATAATTGCTGGAATTATATTTTACATGGCCACAATAAGTAAATATTTTATAAAAGTAAACATAAAAATTTTTAATTTTTTCAAAAATATTCTAAAATATATAAGTAAAATAATTAAACCAATTTTAAAATTAATAAAAAAACCAATTTACTTTACTTTTATCAATCTAAAAAAGATTTCTAAAAATATCAAACCAATCAAGCTAAATAAAAATTTGTTTATAAAAAAAGAAAAGAAAAATAAATTAAATTAGTTATAAAAGAAGGATTTTGCAATTTTTTGTAGAAAAATATATTAGGGTAAATTTATTTTACTTATTTTATTAATTTAGGAGTTAAGATGAAAAAAATTATTACACGTGTGCTTTTCATTGTTTTAGCAATATATGTAGTATGCACTTTTATCTCTCAGCAAAAATTATTAAATACATACGCTAAAGAAAGTAAAGAATATAAAAATCAAATAGAACAAGCTAATAATTTAAAAGAAGATTTAACTGATACTCTACAAAGTTTAAATTCTACAGAATATATCGAAGAAATAGCTAGAGAAAAGTTAGATATGTATTTACCAAATGAGAAGGTATATATTGATATAACACAATAAAGAAGTAGTATAATAAAAAAATTTATACTACTTTTTTATTGTAAAAAACTTTACTATAATTTTCCAAAATGGTTGACAAATTTTTCTTATTTTGTTAAAATAATTATATTAAAAAGTTATATCATTAATTTTAGTCTATGTTAATTCCCATATATAATAAATTAATATAAAAATGAAAGGAAGTATTATATGAATTATGAAGATTATACTTTAGTTGAATTGAGACAATTAGCTAAAGAAAGAGGAGAAAAAAATGTTTCAAAATTAAAAAGAGAAGAACTTTATAAAATTTTAAAGTCAGAAAACGATAATAATGATAATTTTGAAAATAATAGTGATAATATAGAACAAAGTATTAATGTAGAAAATTGTCAAGAAAATAACGCTATTACTGAGGAAAATCAAATTGACACTAGAATAGAAGAGGGATATACTTTAACTTCTAATGATAGAATAGCAGAAGGAATATTAGAAATTTTACCAGATGGATATGGTTTTTTAAGAGGAGAAAATTACTTATCAACACCAAAAGATATATATATCACCAG
>CANQMY010000109.1 GCA_947625075.1 uncultured Clostridia bacterium | reverse complement strand
CCAACTGAGCTACAGCAACATATATATTTAGCTATTATCCCTATAAATAAAAATAATAGCTACTTTTTTACTCTACAACTTTTTTCATCGCTTCTGTTAATTTATCTAGTTTTTCAGTTGCGTCTTCCATATTTTTTTCACAAACACCCATATAAAATTTTATTTTTGGCTCTGTTCCAGAAGGTCTTACACAACACCATTCATTATCTGATAAATTATAATATAAAACATCCGAAGTTGGTAAGTCTGTTTGAATAACAGTTCCATTATTCAATAAAATTTTATGTTCTTTATAATCCCTCACTTCTAACACTTCTAAACCTGCTAATTGCTTTGGTGGATTTTTTCTAATTCTATTCATTGTAGATTTTATTTTTTCTGCACCATCTACTCCTTTCAAAACTATTGAGATTTGTCCTTCCTTATAGAAACCATATTTTTTATAAATATTAATCATTTGATCCCATAAAGTAAATCCTTTAGTTTTGTAATATGCTGCCGCTTCACACAATGCCATTACTGCTGAAACACCATCTTTATCTCTTGCATGAGGACTAATTAAACATCCATAACTTTCTTCAAATCCAAATTGAAAATTATATGATCCTTCTTCTTCAAATTGTCTTATTTTTTCCCCAATCCATTTAAATCCTGTTAATGTTTCATAAACTTTTAATCCATATTCTCTAGCTATTGCTTTTGCCATATCAGATGATACCACTGTTGTAATAAATGCACCATTTGTAGGTAAAATTCCTTTTTCTTTTCTTTGAGAAAGCTCATATTCTGCAATAAGAAGTGCAGACATATTTCCAGTATATGAAACGTATTCTCCATTATTATCTTTTGAAAATACTCCTAATCTATCAGAATCAGGATCTGTTGCTAAAACAACATCTGCATCAACTTTTTTTGCTAATTCTAATGCTAATTTAAAAGATGCTTTATCTTCTGGATTAGGATAACTAACTGTAGGAAAATTTCCATCAGGCATTTCTTGCTCTGGTACAACATATACCTTATTAAAACCTAATTCTTTTAAAACTCTTTGTACAGGTATATTTCCTGCTCCATGAAGTGGAGTATAAACAATTTTTAAATCATCTGCTACTTGTTTAATTGCTTCTGGATTTAATACTAACGATTTCAATGTATTTATAAATTTATCATCTATTTCTTTTCCTATTTCTATATATAGTCCCTTTTCTTTTGCTGTATTTATATCCATTGTTTTTATTTCTGAAAAGTTTGTATTATTTACTTCTTCTATTATTAATTTATCTTTTGGAGGAACTATTTGAGCTCCATCATCCCAATAAAGTTTATATCCATTATATTCTGGTGGATTATGACTTGCTGTTATCATTATACCTGCAATACTCTTTAACTCTCTTATTGTAAACGATAATTCAGGAACTGGTCTCAATGAGTCAAATACATATGTCTTTATTCCATTGGCATTTAAACAAAGTGCTGTAATTATACTAAATTCTTTTGACATTTTTCTTGAATCATAAGCAATTACAACACCCTTATCCTGTCCCCCTTCTTTAATAATAAAATTAGCTAAACCTTGAGTTGCTCTTCCAACAGTATATTTATTCATTCTGTTAAGCCCTGCTCCTATTATTCCTCTTAATCCTGCTGTACCAAATTCTAATTCTTTATAAAATCTATCTTCTATTTCTTTTTTATTATCTTTAATTGCTTTTAATTCATTTTTTGTTTCATTATCAATTACAGGGTCATTTAACCATTCTTCATATTTTTTTAAATATTCTTTCATTATTAATTCCTCTCTAGTACAAGAAAGAAAACAAGCTGTTATTTAGCTTATTTTCTTTCTTAATATACTTATTTTATTATTTTTTAAAAAAACTATTATATAATTTTCTTGCAGTTTCTGGGCTATCTTCTCCATCTGCATTTTTTACTGGAGCAAATTCTTCTTCTCTTAATACTCTTAATATAGCAATATTATCTAAAGCTTCAAATGCATCAAATAAAAATGCCTCAAATTTATATGCATTTGGTTTTTCTGGTTTAACTAAATTTCCATCTTTATCAATATATGATGCTTTTTTTACTGCTATATGATATGGAAGTTGCATTTTTCCTACTTTTTCAATTGCTTTTATATTAAATAAGTTACAAAGAATATGTGATTCTCCGTACACTAATTCTCCATTTTCATCTCTTTTTTCGGCCATTTCTGGTTTTATTTCAGAATATTCAATAACGCTTGGTCTTCCATTTCTTTTACAAAAAACTCCAACTTTTTCTGTTGGACTAGCTTTTACAATACTTTTTCCAGCTGCTAAAACATTCTTTTTAATTGCAAGACCTACAAAAATTGGATCAATTGGTTTTACTAAAACATTATCAACTCCACCAATAAATATCCATTCTATTCCTCTTGCTTTCATATCATATAAAACACCATCGTCAATCATTGAACGGAATATTCCACCATGACCATCTGATGCCTCTTTTATTTTAT
Source organism: uncultured Clostridia bacterium (assembly GCA_947625075.1). Lineage (GTDB taxonomy): Bacteria > Bacillota > Clostridia > TANB77 > CAG-508 > CAG-793. Next base: position 1,850 of record CANQMY010000109.1, on the reverse strand, counting down.
GATGTTCATCAATCAATAGTTTTCCATCAGTTGATGTCATAGGAAGTTTACCTTGTTTGAAAAATGTTATACAATTTTTTGAATATCCAAAATATTGGTTTCTTTCAAAAAACTTCTCTGTTTCATCGTCATTTTCATCGCTAGTCATTATATACCAAGGAATTTCAACTTCATATTCTTTTTTTGCTTTAATAAAAATATCTGTAAGAATTTCAAACAATGATTTATGTGTATCTAGTCCTAAATCATAAGTTCCCTTTGGTCCTTCATGACCAAGTCTTGTTCCTTGTCCTCCTGCCATTGTTACAACAGCTAATTTTCCTTTTTTAATTTGATCTGCTCCTATATTATAAAGTTCTTCATATTCTTCTTTTGTTAATTTTGATTTGTCAACATATTCTATAGGTTCAATTTTAGAATTTACAAAAACTGTTTCTTTCTGTCCTTGTTCATATAATGTTTTTACTTGGTTAAAATCGATTGACAATATGCTATCTAAAAATTCATGTTTTTGGTTTTCATCAGTAAGTCTATTATACTCATCTAATAATTGTTCCTGGCCATATTTTGATAGCGTCTGCTCAATCTGCTTCATTTTCTCGTCCATTTATCATTCTCCTTTGTCTTATTATTTTCTGACTTCGGCCACGATAGACACTTCACGCCATTAACATCTAAAAAATGATACACAAATTTTTTAGATAACATATATAATATAACAAAATTAATAATTAGTCAATTATTTTTTCACCAGATGTAAACAAAATTTTATCACTCTTTTCTATAATGTCTTTCATATACAATTTCTGATACATAAAATTATAACAATTTATTATTTTTGCATTTGTATTTTTACTAAGATTTTTTAAAATATAATTATTAGTTTCATTAATATAGTCTAAATTTCCTTGAACAATAAATAAATTATTTTTTTGTAGTTTTAATTCCTTATTATAAATATTTTTTGTAACTCTAAAATCAATATCTTTTAAATTCTTTATATTATATTGATATTTATTTATTAAAACATTTATCTCATCTTCTACTTCATCTTGAAAAAAAGTATATACATTTGAATTTTTTTGATTTTTTTCTTTTAAATATTCTAATAAAATCATACTTAAATGATACTTACTAGCATAGAAATTGCATAATTTCTCAACTTTCATCTTTCGTCCTCTCTTTCTTGGTAAATATTACCATTATATTACAAAAATGTCAAGACTATTACACAAAAATTATATACAATTTTTCGACATTAAAATTTTTCCACTAATGTATATTTTTATTTTTTAAGGAAATAATTTTATTAAATAGAAAAATTTTTTTAGAAAGGAATGTATAATGAATAAATTAATTAATTTTAATAGATATTTTTTAAAAAATAATAAAAAATATACTCATACACGTAAAAATATATTAATTGTACTTATACTCTTTACACTATTTTTAGGATTATCTGCAGTTTCTTATGCACAATCTGTATCAACTAATCTTTCTAAAAGTGTATTTAGATTGCATGTAATTGCAAATAGTGATTCAGAAGAAGATCAAAATTTAAAATATAAGGTAAGAGATTCTTTAATATCCTATATGAATACACTATGAACGGGTTAAAAAAATAAACAAGATGTTATAATTTTAGCTCAAGAAAATATTAATAATTTTAAACAAATTGCTTTAGATACTATAAAAGAAAATGGTTATAATTACGACGTAAATGTTGAAATTGGTAACTTTGAATTTCCTACTAAACAATATGGAGATATTTCTTTACCATCAGGGTTTTATGATGCTTTGAGAGTAAAAATCGGAAAATCCGAAGGACAAAATTGGTGGTGCGTAATGTT
>CANQMY010000108.1 GCA_947625075.1 uncultured Clostridia bacterium | reverse complement strand
TAATCTTTTTGCCTCTGAATATTCTTTTTTATCTTTATCTATTTCTTTTAATAATGGAATTGCATATTTTGCTAAAACTGAAAGTTCATATACTAATGAACTGTTAAACATTGCATCCGCTTCTTCTTGATAAGGAAAAATATTTTTATTTTCACCATTATTTACTGATGGCCATCTTGAAATTGTGTCTAATGCTGAATAACTCCTATAATTATAGTCTCTAACTATTCTTCTTATTAATCTTGTATCTGTTGTAGAAATTCTATTAAAATAATCTACATTTAAAACAGTTAAATCACTTATATAAACTTTAAATTTATTTTCTTTTGGAATTGAAGATGTTAATTTATCATTCAAACAATGTATTCCTTCAATTACTAAAATTTCATCATTTGCTAAATGTAAAAAATTATTTCCATTATATTTTTTAGTTCCAACTTTAAAATCAAATACAGGAATTTCAACAGTTTCTCCATTTATTAATCTAGTTAAGTGATCATTAAATAATTTTAAATCCAAAGCATCTATTGTTTCAAAATCATATTCTCCATTTTCATCTCTTGGTGTATCTTTTCTTTCAACAAAATAATTATCAGTGCCAATTGTGACTGGTTTTAAACCATTTACTTTTAACTGTATTCCTAACCTTTTTGCAAAAGTAGTTTTTCCTGATGATGAAGGACCAGCAATAAGAACCATTTTTAAATCTTTCTTTTTAGCAATTTGATCAGCAATTTCAGCAATCTTTTTTTCAAGTAATGCTTCTGATGTAAGTATTAAATCTCTTCCTCCATCTTTTTCAATTTTATTATTTACATGATAAATAGTTTTTACATTCATAAGAGAATTTATATCATCATACTCTTTTAAAGTTGCTAAAAACTTTTTGCTTTCTGTAAATTCTCCAAGCTCACTTGGATTAGATCTACTTGGATATCTTACTAAAAATCCAGTTTTATATTTTTTTATATCAAAAATATCAATAAATCCAGTACTAATTGGCATTACACCATAAAAATAATTGTAATAGTCTTCACAAAAATATAAAGTTACTTGGTCTTTTTCATTATTAGATAATTGCAAAATTCCTCTTAAAGTATTTTCTTCTTTAAAGAATTTTTCCGCTTCCGATTTTGGCATTTCTTTTTTTATAATTGGTAAATCTTTATTAACTATTTCTTGCATTTTTGCTCTTACTTTATCTATCATTTCATCTGTAAGTTCCATATTATCAAGTTCGCAAAACATAGAATTTGATAATTGAAAATTTACTATTATCTGTGCTTCCGGATAAACTTCATGAAAAGCTTTTGCCATTATAAAAAGTGCTCCTCTTATATATACCATCAAACCATCTTTACTGGTTATATCTATTATTTCAACATTATCTCCTTCATTAATCTCATAATTAAGTGATTTCACCTCATTATTACATTTACATGCAATTATATGTTTTGGAGAAATTCTAATATTTTCTTTAAACATATCAATTACATTTTTAATTTTTCCAATCATCCCAACTTCTTTTCCTTGATAAAATATTTTCATAAGTATTTTTTTGTATAATATTATACAAAGCTCCTTTCTTTTAATATAAAATTTATTTCATTTTTTCTTTTATTTTGGATAAAATATTTAAAGCATCAATTGGAGTTACCTCTTCTAGTTTTATTATATCTAATTCATGAGCAATTTCTGCAAGTTTATAATTATACATACTAAGCTGACCTTGTTCTTCTTGTCTTTCTGCTTTTGTTTTTGTTCCGTCTTTAAATATACTTTTTCTTTCTATACTTTTTAATATTTCATTAGCTCTTACAGTTACGTCCTTTGGAACTCCTGCAAGTTTTGCAACATGTACTCCATAACTTTCATCAGTTCCACCTTCTACAATTTTTCTTAAAAAGATTACATCCTCTCCTCTTTCTTTAACTGCAACATGATAATTCTTAGCTCCTTCTAATGTTCCTTCTAGTTTTGTTAACTCATGGTAATGTGTAGCAAATAATGTTTTTGCTTTTATTTTAGATATATATTCTGCAACTGCCCATGCTATTGACATACCATCATAAGTTGATGTTCCTCTACCAATTTCATCTAATATAACTAAACTTTTTGAAGTTGCATTGTTAAGTATAGCTGATACTTCCATCATTTCAACCATAAAAGTACTTTCTCCCATACTTAAATCGTCTGATGCACCTACTCTTGTAAATATTTTATCTACAACTCCAATATGTGCTTCTCTTGCTGGAACAAAACAACCTATTTGTGCCATTAAAGTAATCAATGCCACTTGTCTCATAAAAGTTGACTTTCCTGCCATATTAGGTCCTGTAATTATATTTAGTCTATTATTTTCTTCATCTAAATATGAATCATTTTGAACGAATGCTCCTTCATCTAAAATTTTTTCAATTACAGGATGTCTTCCATCTTTTATATCAATAATTCCAGAATTATCAACTTCTGGCATACAATAGTTTTGTGATTTAGCTACTATTGCAAATGAACATAAAACATCAATTTTAGATATAATGTTTGCTGCCATTTGTAATCTTTTCACACTTTTTTCTATTTCTTCTCTAATATTTGAAAAAATTTCATATTCTAAATTTACAATTCTTTCTTGTGATCCAACTATTTGATTTTCTAGATTTTTTAATTCTTCTGTTATATATCTTTCACCATTTGCAAGAGTTTGTTTTCTAATAAATCTATCTTGTGGAACTTTATTTATAAATGATTTGCTTACTTCTAAATAATATCCAAATACTTTGTTATATCCAATTCTTAATGTTTTTATTCCTGTTAACTCTTTTTCTTTAGTCTCAATGTCTAATAAATATTTCTTTCCATTAGTTGTAACATCTATTAACTTATCTACTTCTTCATTATATCCTTTTTTGATAATTCCTCCTTCTTTTATAGTAACAGGTGGATCATCTACAATAGATATATTAATAAGATTATATATATCATCTAAAGTATCTAATTCTTTATAAAAATAATTTAAAAGAGGAGACTGAGCAGCTTTAATTGTTTCTCTTAGATCTGGAAGTTGTGATATAGAATTTTTTAATGATATTAAATCTCTTGCATTTGCAGTTCCATAAGAAATTTTGCCTGCTAGTCTTTCTATATCATAAACATTCTTTAAAGAACTAATTATATCATCTCTTAAAATATCATTATCTTTTAATTCTTTAACACTATTTAACCTATCATTTATATCTGATACACTTACAAGAGGATCTGATATCCATCTTCTTAAAAGTCTTCCTCCCATTGATGTTGATGTTTTATCTAAAACCCATAGTAAAGTTCCTTTTTTAGACTTATCTCTGAGTTTTTCTGTAAGTTCTAAGTTTCTTCTTGCATTAATATCTAATGCCATATATTTTGTAGATTCGTATACAACTATTTTATTAAGATTTTCTGGTTTTTCTTTTTGTGTATCTTCAATGTAAAACATTAAGCTATTAATTGCTCGTATTAATAATAATTTTCCTTCAAAATCTTTACATTCTATACCATTATTATCTATAACTTCAATAATATTTAATATATTTTGTAAATCATTAGAAAATATACTATCTTCTTTTTCTGAAATATAACTATTAAATCTTTGTTTAATTATTTTTAATTCTTCTAAAGAATTGCTAAGCATTGAATTTATTATTATTTCTGATGGATTATACCTAGATATTTCATCTAAAAGCTTTTGAAAATTATTATCTTCTTTTATTTCTGTTCCATAAAAATCACCAGTTGAAATATCACAAACAGCTACTCCAAAATAAATTCCTTCTTTATAAATACTCATTATAAAATTGTTCTTTTTTTCTTCTAATATATTTGCATCTAATATTGTTCCAGGTGTTACAACTTTTATTACATCTCTCTTTACTATTCCCTTAGCCAATTTTGGATCTTCTAGCTGTTCACATATAGCTACTTTATATCCTTTTTCAACTAATCTATTAATATATATATCTGCTGCATGAAATGGAACTCCACACATAGGTGCTCTTTCTTCTTGTCCGCAATTTTTTCCTGTTAATGTAAGTTCTAATTCTTTTGATACATTAATTGCATCATCAAAAAACATTTCATAGAAGTCTCCTAGTCTATAAAATAAAATACAATCCTTATATTTTTCCTTAGTTTCTAAATAATGTTTCATCATTGGAGAAAATTTATCAAAATCAAATTCAGACTTTTTATCTATCTCTTCATTATTTACAATTTCTTTATTTTCTTTTTCTGTATCTCCTTTTAATTCTGACATTTTTTAGTTCCTTTCATATTGCATTAAAATTTTATATTACATACATATTTGCATTATATACTATGATTGCTCATAAATCAAGCAATCATAAATTATTTTAATGTATATTTATATTAAATATAGCGTAGTAAATTAAA
>CANQMY010000107.1 GCA_947625075.1 uncultured Clostridia bacterium | reverse complement strand
TCTGCAAGAGACGCTGGTAGAGTAGGTGGAAACATGGTTAAGAAAATGATTCAAAAAGCTGAATCACAAATGGCTGGTAAATAGTTATTTGAATAATAATTTAACAAAATTATCGTAAAATAATAACGTAAGAATAATATTAAAATGAAACAAGAAATTGCCCTAAAGGTAGTTTCTTGTTTTATATTTTATATTTTTGGGAAACTAATCTTTATTAATAAAAAAATTAAATAATTTTAAGAAAAAAATATAAAATAACTTAAATATCTTGCACAAGTTAAAAAGATATGTTATAATTACATATGTTATAAATTAACACACTAAGAGGAGGTGCAAAAAATGCCAAATATTAAGTCAGCTATAAAGAGAGTAAAAATTGCTGAAAAGAAAACACTAAACAACAGTATGATTAAATCAGCATATAAAACAGCTGTAAAAAAATATGAAGCAGCAAATGCAAAGGGAGAAGAAAAAGCTGAAGAATTATTGAGATTAGCTAAAAAGACAATAGATCAAGCAGCATCTAAAGGAGTTATTTCTAAAAATGCAGCTTCTAGAAAAAAATCAAGTTTAGAAAAAAAGCTTACAAATAAAGAGAAAAGCAAAAAAGCTCCAGCAAAAAAAGTTGTAGAAACAAAAAAAGCTGAAGGAGAAAAAGTAGAAGCAAAAAAAGAAGAAGCTAAGACAGAAACAAAGAAAGCAACTACTAAAAAAGCAACTTCTACAAAAAAATCAGCTACAAAAGCAACTGAAAAAACAACTGCAAAGAAAACAACAAAAAAAGCAGAATAATAAATAAAAACTGATATGATTTCTTAATTGAAAAAATATCAGTTTTTTTTAATAAATTTTAAAAATCATAAATTAACATTTAATTTTGTCAGCTAAAACTCTAGCTAAGTAAACTCCAGAGCAAGATGCCATCATAAGTCCACGAGTAAGACCACCGCCATCACCAATTGAGTAAAGTCCTTTTATACTGGTTTCTAGGTTTTTATCAATAACTACTTTATTACTATAAAACTTAATTTCAGGTCCATATAAAAGATTTGCAGGATCTGCGAATCCTTCAATAACTTTGTCCATTTGTCTTATAAACTCTAAAATATTTGTCATTGTTCTATAACCTAAAGCAAAAGTTATATCTCCAGCAACAGCAGCTTTAAGTGTAGGAACAACTTTATTGTTATCTAATTCATTTTGCCAAGTACGTTTACCACGATAAATATCCCCAAGCCTTTGAACAATAACATTTCCATTACCTAATTCATTTAAGTTTTTAGCTACATTTCTTCCATAATCAATAGGTTTATTAAAAGGATGGTTAAAATGATGTGAAACCAATATAGCCAGGTTAGTATTTTTACTTTTTCTGTCTTTATATGAATGACCATTTACTAAAGTTAAATTATTGTCATATACCTCAGGAGCAACAAAACCACTAGGATTTTGACAAAAAGTTCTTACCTTATCTCCAAAAGGTCCAGGTCTTCCAATGAATTTACCTTCATACATGTAATTATTTACATCTTTCATAACTTCGTCAGAAAGCTCATATCTGATACCAATATCAACTATTCCAGCTTCAGTTTTTATATTATGTCTGTCACATAAAGAAGTTAACCAATTTGCACCTTTTCTACCAACAGATATAACAACATTATCTGCAAATATTTCTTCTAAAGGAGAATTAATATCATTAATTAAATCAGAATCTTTGATTTTAACACCTTTTACTTGGTTATTTTCAACAATTATATCTTGAACGATACAATTAAATTTCATATTAACATTATTATTTTCCAAAAATTTTTCTATCTTTTCGTAAAGTTCATGACTTTTTTCTGTTCCTAAATGTCTAATCGGAATACTAATTAAATTAATTCCATTTTTCTTAGCTTTGTCGTAGATTTTTTTTACTTCTTCTTTATGATCGATACCTTCTAATTTTTTGTCAGCACCAAAATCAAGATAGATTTTATCTGTATAATCAATTAATTTTTTAGTTTCTGCTACACCAATATAATTATGTAGTTCACCACCAACATAGATATCATCATCATCTGGATTATATAATGAAAGTTTGCCATCAGAAAAAGCACCAGCACCAGAGAATCCACTAGTTATATTACAAAAAGGTTTACACTTTAGGCATTGTCCTGCTTTTTCAATAGGACAAAATCTATTTTCAACACGTTTTCCTTCTTCAATCAATAAAATATTTTTTGCTTTATTTAGTTTAACAAGTTCATAAGCTAGAAAAATTGAACTTGGTCCCATTCCTATTACAATTAAATCGTACTTCATATAGTTATTCCTTTCTTAAATAAGTTTTAAACAGCAAAAAAGAGAGATATTAATATTTATAAATCTCTCTTTTGTATAATATTTAAGCCTCTGGTTCAAGCATACCAAAGTTTTTGCCATCTTTTAATTTATAAATTACATTAACTTTATTAGTTTCAATATTTATAAAAGGTAAAAATTTATTTTTAGCGTCACCTTCTAAAATAAGTTTAGCATCTTCTGAAGTAAGAGGTTTTATACTATAGTATATAGTTTTAATAATTTCTCCTTCTAATTCAGCATCACTATCTGGATGTGCATTTTGAAATCTAATTGTATCAGTCATATTTTGTTTATCTCTTTTAGTTTTAATTTTTCTAATTTGTCCTACTAGAATATCAATATCCTTATCAACAGAAGAATATAAATCCTTACTAGCAGTAACTGCTTTTATTACATCTCCAGAATAAGAAATTCTAATTTCAGCAACTTGCTCATTTCCTTCTATTTTTAAAGTAGCAGTAGCATCGAAGTTTTCTCCAATATATTTTGATAATTTACTAATTTTTTCATTAATATAATCTTTTATTGAATCAGTAAGTTCAAAATCTTTTCCTGTTATATTTAAATTCATATAATTCTCCTTTCAAGTAAATAAAATGTTTTACAAAGATATTATATAGAATAATTAAAAAATAAGCAAGTTTTTTTTTAAAATATATAAATTTTATAAAATTATACAAATAAGTCCACCAGATCCCTCATTAACAATACGTTCTAATGTTTGTTGTAATTTTATTTGTGCATCTTCAGGCATACATGCGAGTTTATTTTGTAATCCTTCATTAACTAAGCTATGTAAGCTTTTTCCAAAAATATTAGAATCCCATATCTTTTTAGGATCATTTTCAAATTCAGAAAGTAAATATTTTACTAAATCTTCTGATTGTTTTTCACTACCTACAATAGGAGATACTTCAGTTTCTACATCTGTTTTAATTAAATGAATAGATGGTGCTTTTGCTTTTAATTTAACTCCATATTTACTTCCTTGTTTAACCATTTCGGGTTCATCTAAAATTAAATCATCTATTCCAGGAGTTATGATTCCATACCCTTTACTATTGACTTCTTCCAAAGCAGGTGCAATTTTTTCATACATATTTTTTATAGATGCAAAATTAGAAAAGGTAGAAAACAGTTCATATTCATTGGTAATAGGAGTTTTACACATTTCTGTTAATACTTTATAGAAAAGTTGAGAATTTATTTCTAAGGAAATAGTTATATTACCAGTTCCTAAATTTATTTCATCAACATTACAAGAGGTTATTATACTATCATCTTTAAGATGCGATAAATTTTCTTGCATATTATTTACGACAGAATTAACCTGTTTAATGATTTTTAAATTAGAAAAATTACTTTTAATTTCATTAATCATTTCAGATTTTAACCAATGATTTTTATCTAAAGCATCTATCCATTTTGCATATTTTAAATTAATTCTTTGAGTAGGAAATTCATATAATACCTTACTAAAAATTTCATTTATATCATCTAAATTAAGATTAGCACAATCAGTAGGAATTACAGGTACATCATACTTTTCCTCTAAACTTAATGCCATATTAATAGTATCATTTGAATATGGATTGGAAGTATTAAGAACAATGACAAAAGGTTTATTTAAAGCTTTAAGTTCATTTGCTATTCTTTCTTCAGGATTAACATAGTCTTCACGACTTATTCCAGAAAAACTACCATCTGTAGTAATTAATATACCAATTGTTGAATGATCTGAAATAACTTTTTTGGTTCCAATTTCTGCAGCTTCTTGAAAGGGCATTTCTTGATCAGACCAAGGTGTTTTTACCATTCTTGGAATATCATCTTCCATATATCCAATTGCATTGTTTACTAGATATCCTACACAATCAACTAACCTTGTTCTAAATTTTATATTACCATTTAAAGTTATTTCTACAGCTTCATTTGGAATAAATTTTGGTTCAGTAGTCATAATAGTTCTGCCTGTAGCACTTTGCGGTAGTTCATCAACAGTCCTTTCTCTTTTGTAATTATTATCAATATTAGGAATAACAAGTAAGTCCATAAAATTTTTAATAAATGTAGATTTACCAGTCCTAACAGGACCGACTACTCCAACATAAATATCACCATCAGTA
>CANQMY010000106.1 GCA_947625075.1 uncultured Clostridia bacterium | reverse complement strand
TAACCTTACACATAGCTTTAGAATTTTTTGACATTTTTAGAATATTATAATATTGATTCCTGACTTTATTAATACTATTTAAACCTGTCATGTTTTTAGTAACTGTAATAGGTTTATCCGTTAAAACATGAATATTATTTTTTAATGCAAATTCTATATATGCATTATGAGCTTTAGGTTCTGTAGAAATAATTATATGAGTAATCTCTAAAGTTTCACAAACTGCTAATAAATTATTTGATAATTCTTGTGGAAGATGGGCATTATCTTTTATTTTATCATCAACGCAAAATATTTTGGTATTTTTAAAATTTTCTTGTTCCAAATAATTCTTTACATTATTTTTTTTTGATTTTAAATCTAAAACTAAAGCAAGATTAACATTTTTATATTTTTTAAAATAGTTTAAATAAATTCTTTTAGCGTGAGGTCCTAGTCCTACCAACATCACATTTATTTTTTTATTAAAAAGTGATTGGGACTTGTTTACACCTTTTTCAACAATTTGTTTTGAGTCCATAAAAAGACCTCTTTTCTAGGTCTTTATTATAAATGTTAAATTCTTAAAAATAAAATATAAATTTTTATATATTATTATATAAAATTTATATAGCATATTTTCAAAAATTAAATTTCTGTTATATTTTTTTGGCTTTTACTCAAATCAATTTTAAATCTTCCTTTTTCTACATCATTTATTTTTAATGTAAAAGTAAAAGTATCATATTCATTTTTAAAATTAACAGCAATACATCCATAGTTTTCTGTTTTTTCTAAGTTATAACTGCGAATTCCAGTATCAATATTATTAGATATATGTATATTACCTTGTTCTAATATAATATTTGTTAATTTCACATTATTTTTTTCTAAAGGATTATTAATTTTTATATTTAATTTTACATGCATTGGTTTATTTTCAATATTTGCTATTTCATAATCTTTAGTAATTATTTTATTTTCCAATTAACAAATCTCCTTTCTATTTGTTTTTTTGTTCTAATATTAATTTAGCAAATTCTTTAACTATAATATTAGAATTTTTAGAGTATACCATACCTATATTATTTTTTGGCATTTCTATATTTAATTTTATTGGAACTAGATCATAACTTAATGCTTCTTCTTCAATAAAATAGCCAATACAATCATTTTTCTTTATAAAATCTGCCATTAATTTAGAGTCAGGCATTTCCATTATAGGATGCAATTCCATATTAACTGATTGCAATAATTCATCTAATATTTGTTTCCTTCTTGACGGACCTTGCAAAATAAGATTATAATACATTAAATCTTCTAATGTATTTATTTTATTTCCATTTTCTTTATAAAATTTTTTAGAACAAGCAAATGTGGTATTAATTTCATTAATTGCTATTATTTCCATATTATCTTTATCTAAAAAATTTATTTGGGGTAAGTAATCAATTAAAATATCTATTTTATGATTTTTTATGTATTCATTTAAATTACTAGCATTATCGGTTTTGATATTAATTTTTACTTTTGGATATTTTTTATAAAATGGATCTAAATATTTAATTAAAATAGTATCTGCTATATTTCTTGTTGTACCAATAGTTAATTCACCATTTAATTCAAAAGATTTTTTTAAATAAGAATCTAAAAAATTACCAAATGTCATAAATAAAATTTCTAGGTTCTTATAAAGTTTTTCACCATCTGATGTTAAATTTATGCCTTTATTTGTACTTTTTATTAAATTTAAGCCTAAAATTTCTTCCAATGATTTTACATTTTTACTTAAATTAGATTGATATCTACCATATTTTTCTGATGCTCTGGTAAAATTTAATTCTTTTGCAACAATATAAAAATCACAATATAAATTACTATAATTTCTAAAATTAGTAATAATTTCATTAATATCAATCATAAAATCACCCTTTGATTAATGATATATATTAAATCAAAAATTAGATAATGTCAATGTTTTAATAGTAATTTATAAGTGTATGTAATAGCTTATTTTACCATCTACTATTCTTTCATCAATTATTATATCTAAACCATTTAGTTTCAACAAAATTTCATCATAAAGCTCTGGATCTGTATTTGGAAATGACCAATGAGCATTAACTTTACCTATATTTTGCATTTGCTCAATTAAAATATCACTATTATAATTATTAATTTCATCAATATTTTTATATTTTTTTCCATTGATTGTAATATTTTTAATTTCTAAATCTTTAATATATATAGGAGGATAATTAGAATTATCTTGACTATATAATTTGTAATCTTTAATATTTTTATTTACTTCAATATCTATATTATCTAATGTATAATTAATTGGTGCTTTTATTAAAACTATTTTATTTTCTAACCAATTAATATTAATAGTATAAGTATATAATGCTTCTTTTAAAGAAATAATTTCATAGACAACAGAATCATAATTAAATACATAAACTTTATTTTTTAAATTTTCTTCAGCTTTTAATTTTACTTCCTGAGATATTGTTTTTCCTATATGATTATAAACTATATATATATCATCTATATTATAACCTTTTATAAAATAATTAGTATCCATGTAATAAAATAGATAACGTTCATTGTTGTCAATTTGTTCAGGCAACAAAATTTCAAAAAAATTAAAATTTTCTTTATAATTTTCTTTCCTATTAAATTTTAAAATTATTAACCCTATCAATATTACTAATAATATTAAAAATATCCAAATAATAATTTTTGCTTTTTTGCTTTTTAAATTTATTTTCATAAACTACTAAATTTCCTTTCTATTTATAAATATTAAACCAATAATATTAGTTAAACAATTGATTAAAATATTTATTAGCAAAATAAATAAACCATTATTTATAAAATCAGTGAAGAAATTAATTTTCACAATTAACAATAATAAACAAATAATCAAAAATAATAAACTAGAAATAATAAAGTTACTTAATAGCAGAATTAAAAATGTTAAGCTATAAATATACAAAATATTTGATAATTTATAACCTATAACTTTATATATTTTTATACATTTTTTTTGTTCATTTATAACATGAAAGTTAATAACAAATGTAATTAATATAATAGCTAAGATAAATATTTTAAAAAATATATCTAATATATTAGAAAATTTAATATAAGTAGAAAAAGTTTCCGTGCTATCTATATTAAGGTTAGAATCAATTTTGTTTGCTTGTAAATAATTTAAAATTTCTGTTATATCATAATAATCTTTAACTGAGAAAGACATATATAATCTATTTTCGGGGAAATATTTATATATATATTCACTAATTTTTTGATTAATATAAATAATGTTTTCACTAATATTTTCATCTTTGATAATATTAGTAATTGTTAAATCCTCTATTTTTAAATCTTTAATATTTAATTTATCATTTACTTTTATCGAATATGAATCTTCATTAAAACAGTCTTCAAAAACAATGTAATCATTATTATTAATAATTAAGTTATTTAAATTTATGTGATATTCTATATTAGTAATTTTATTCTGATATTTATTTAGAAATTCAATTAGAGAATTATAATTTTCAAAGTTACTTATATTTATTACTTTATTACTATCATCATTAATAACTTTTTTTAATTTATAATTGCAAAAATTTTTAACACTTAAAATAAGAAAGAAAAAGGAAAAAATTAATATATTAATAATTAAATAATTATGAAAAGTTTTACTTTTCATAAAAGATTTTAAATTAACTAAACTAATCATATAAAATCTCATTTATTTCCATTTTATCTATTTTCTTTAAAGAAATAAAGATAGATAAACACATTATAATTAAATTGATAAAACAAGTAGCAATTAATAAATAAATATTAAGATTAACTTTAATTAAAGATAGAAATACTTCGTTTGTTAAAAACCAATCAACAAAATTATGACAAACAAAATAAGAAATTCCAGTTGAAAGCAAATAAGCAATAGAAATTAAAATTAATACTTCTATATAATATATTTTTTTTATTTTAGAACTACTATAACCAATCATTTTTAAAATTCCGATATTTCTATTTTCTCTTATTATTCTTCTTGAATATAAGAAGTAAGCTATATTGAATATAAAAGCAATCAAAACAATAGTGCTTATACCCGTTATAAGAATGGTTTTATCGCCAACATCAGTCTTGATAGTTTTAACTGGTAAATAATTCGCTATACCATAATCATTTAAAACGTCAACATTAGCCCAATCATCAATCAAAATATAAATCCCTCTTGAGTCATCAGTCAGCTCAGGTTGATATAAATTGTTTAATTTCTTCAAAGTCGAATGGTTAACATAACAAGCATTTGGATATGAATAATCATATGCTCCATCAAATATACCAATTAATTTTAATTTTGTATCATTTTGATTAATAAATTTAATATTTATATCTTTACCAATCATATTTTTCAGATCAACAATATAATCTCGACTGTATTTTCCATGATAAATTCTTGAGTCGGCGACAAAATTACTAGGGC
>CANQMY010000105.1 GCA_947625075.1 uncultured Clostridia bacterium | reverse complement strand
GGAGATAATTTGATTAGTAAAATTTATAAAGACTATGATTATATTATAGCTCATCATATAGGAGATGATGAAAAGCTTCTAAAATGGAAGGAAAAATTAGGAAAAAAAATAATATTAATAAAAGGTAATTTTTTAGATGAGAATGATACATATAAATTTGTAGAAGATATAAAAAATACTGGAAAAACGCCAACACATATTGTTCATCTTCCTGCAGGAAAATGTGAAAATATGAAGTTTTCGAAACTAAAATGGGATAAATTTAATACAGATATAAGTATAGCTCTTAGATCTTTAGTTATAATATTAAATGAATTTTTGCCTATTATGGCAAAGAATAAATATGGAAAAGTTGTAGTAATGCTTACATCTTATACTACTAATATTCCACCTAAATATTTAGCAAGTTATGTAACATCAAAATATGCCTTATTAGGTTTAGTTAAAGCTCTTGCAAATGAATATGCAGATAAAGGTATAAGAATAAATGGAGTTTCACCAACAATGATGGATACTAAGTTTTTACAAAGCATACCAGAGCTAATAGTAAAACAAAATGCAATGAATAGTCCAACAGGTAGTAATTTATCAGTAAATGAAGTAACACCAATGTTTGAATTCTTATTATCAGATAAATCAGATGCAATAACAGGACAAAATATAGCAATAACAAATGGAAATTTAATGTAGCATAAGAAAAATAATTTTTAATAAAAATAAAAGGGGAAAAAATGAACTTAACATCTTTAGTATTTTTAGGATTTTGTGCCATAACATTATTTATATATTTTATTATACCAAGAAAACTTCAATGGGTAGTATTATTAATATCAAGTGTTATTTTTTTGTTTTATGATAATTTACATATAAGTACGGTTATACAAGCATTGTTAGTATTAGTACCTAGCTATATTATAGCAATAAAAATAGAAGAAAATTATAATACAAAAAAAGCAAAAAATTTTCTAATTTTTGGGACAATTATTATTATTGGACAATTAATATACTTAAAATATACAAATTTATTTTTAGCTACTGTTAATCATATATGTAATTTATTTAAAATTGATTATCAATTTAATTTTGTACAAAGAAACTCACTAATAGGTATTAGTTATTATTCATTAATTATGATTAGTTATTTAGCAGATATATATAGAGGAAGTTGTAAAGCTCAAAGAAACATATTTAAGTGTGCTACTTTTATGTCTTATTTTCCAATCCTGTCATCTGGTCCGTTTATAAGATATGAAGAAACAGGAAAAGAAATATTTGAAGAACATAAATTTAACTTTGACAGAATGCGCAAAGGATTAGTTAGAATATTATGGGGATTATTTAAAATACTTGTAATATCTGAAAGAATAGGAATGATAGTAGATTCTATTTATGGAAATTTAAATGAATTTAATGCAGTATTTACTGCTTTTGCAGTATTTTTGTTTCCATTACAATTGTTTACAAATTTTTCTGGTTCAATAGATATTATTATGGGAGTATCAGAAATATTAGGAATAAAATTACCAGAAAACTTTATTTTACCATTTTTCTCTAAAACTATGACAGAATTTTGGAGACATTGGCATATTACATTAGGAGCATGGCTTAGAGATTATATATTTTATCCTTTACAAAAATCAAATGCTGTTCAAAAACTAACTAAAAAATGTAAAGATAAATTTGGAAAGAAAATAGGAAAAAAGATTCCTATGTATTTGTCAATGTTAGTTATGTGGATTATTATTGGGGTTTGGCATGGAGGAGCATATACATATATTATTGGATCAGGTTTATTACAATTCTTATTCATAGTATTAGAAGATTTACTAGAACCTGTTGCAGATAAGATAACAAAGAAATTAGGAATAAAAAGAAATTTATTTAGATACAAATTGTATCAGGTAATAAGAACATATATACTATTTTCTTTTTCAATGATTTTCTTTAGAGCAACAAGATTGTCTAATGCAATAGAAATAATAAAGAATATGTTTAGTATAAATTTATCGTTATTATACAATAAAGAGTTATTTATGCATATGATTGGAAATATTGGAATAGATATATATGATTTAGCTGTATTAATAATTTCTTTAATCATTATGTTTATAATAGGTCTATTATCTAGAAATGAAAGTGCTAGAGAAAAATTACTAAAGCAAAATTTGATATTTAGATGGGGAGTATTATATCTATTAATATTTGTAATAATAGTTTTTGGATGTTACGGTGTAGGATATGATCCAACAGCATTTATATACAGACAGTTCTAAAAGGAAAGGAAATATAAAGAAATGAAAAAAATAATAGGTACAATCGCATTTTTACTCATTTTTTGTATTTTATTTATTTGTTTACGACATATACTTTGGATAGCTCCTAATCCAATTTCATATTTTTATGAAGAACCAAAAAATTCATTAGATATTATTTATATAGGAGCAAGTAATGCATTTACAAGTTTTAATACTGTACTTACATATGATTTGTATGGTTTTACGACGGGACTATTAGCTAGTAATACTCAACCATTTGGTTTAATTAAATATCTTATAATAGAGGCAGAAAAATATCAAAAACCATCATTATACATAATTGATTTAGCTAGAGTTGTAAATACAATGGATGATTATACTAGTGAAAATATCAGAGTAACAGTAGATTCAATGAAATTTTCAAAAAATAGAATTAATGCTATTAATTCTATTTTGAAATATAAAGATGAAATTGAGAAAAAAGAATACTTTAATTACTACTTTAGTTTTTTAATGTATCATAATAGATGGAAAAATCCAACGAAAAGAACTATTGTTGGAGATAATACTCTTTTTAAAGGATTTTGTTTAAATGAAGAAACATCTAAATCTATACCTCAAGATTATTTTGAATGGAAAAAAGGTATAAAAGAATTAGATGATGAATGTGAACAAATATTAGTAGATCTTATAAATTTTATTAAGGGTAATAATCTAAATACGTTATTTGTTGTTCCAGTAAGAAAATTTGATGATGAATTTGCACAAGAAAAAATTAATTATACTTGTAATTTATTAAAAAAAGAAGGATTTAATGTTATTAATTTTAATACATTAGAAGATTTTAACAATATAGATTATAATACTGACTTTTATAATAAAGCACATGTAAATATTTATGGTTCTACTAAATATACTTTATATTTATCTAAATATTTGAATGATAATTATAATTTAGAAAGTCATAAAAACAATCAATTATATAAATCTTGGGATGAAGAATATAATAGATTTAAAGCAAATTTTAATAGTTTAGTTAATAAAGATTTTGATACTTTTTTAAAACAAATAGAAAATTAAAAAAATTAAAATTCTAATTGAAAAATAAAAAAATATATTGAAACAAATTTTACGCTATGATAAAATTATGCTATGTTAAAATTTAAGAAAGTATAAGAATGAGGAAGAAAAATGGAAGAAGAAGTTGATTTAAAAGTTATTTTTGATGCCTTATGGAGTAAAAAAGTAATTATTATTGTTATAACAATAATATTTGCAATTTTAGGAATTGTTTACAGTAAAGTATTGATAACGCCTAAATATACAGCAACAGCGAATATGATTTTAGTTTCTAATAGTTCTACAACGGAATCAGGAACGCCACTTACAACATCAGACATATCTTTAAATAATAATTTAATAGGCACATATAAAGAAGTTGCAAGAAGTAATTCTGTAGTTCGTGCTGTGTTAGATAATTTACAAATTAAAGATTTATCAGAAGAAACTCTAAAATCTATGATAAATGTAACTACAATAACTAATTCTCAAATGCTATATATTTCTATTACAGATGTAGATCCGTATAGAGCTGCTAAAATAACAAATGAACTTACAAAGGTATTTTCTGACAAAATACAGGAAATATATAGATTAGATAATATTAGTGTAGTTGATGAGGCCGAAGTACCAACTCATACAAGTAATATAAATACAAAAAGAACAATGGCAATATTTGCAATAATAGGTTTAGTACTATCAGTTGCAATGGTATTACTAATAAATTCGTTAGATAATACAATAAAAACAAGTAAAGACATAGAAAAAGCAATTAGAGTTCCAGTTTTAGCAGAACTACCACAATGTGATTTTACAGAGAATTCAGTTAAACGTAGGAGGAAATAATATATGAGAAAGGAATTAATAACAAAAATAGATCCTAAATCACCAGTATCTGAAGTGTTTAGAGCATTAAGAACCAATATTCAATATATGGCTAAATCAGGAAAATCACAATCGATGGTTGTAACAAGTACAGTTCAAGGTGAAGGAAAATCATGGGTAGTTGCTAATTTAGCAATAACATTTGCACAAGCGGGAAAAAATGTAATCATAGTTGATTCAGATATGCGTAGACCAAGGCAAAATACTATATTTGGAGTTGATATGTTTCCAGGACTTTCTAACTATTTATCAGGAGTTACAAGTAGAGGAACTGAAAGAAATATAACAGCAAA
>CANQMY010000104.1 GCA_947625075.1 uncultured Clostridia bacterium | reverse complement strand
TTTTTATTAAGTTTTATCCTTAATAAATTTTATATTTTAAATATTTTTTTACATTGTTTAAAGTTCGGTTTTATAATTAATAGATTAAACATTTTTTAATCTTTCTTCAACCTTTTCAAGCATATCTTTATACTTTTTAAGTTTTTCCTTTTCTTCGTTAATTTTAGCTTCTGGAGCTTTAGAAGTAAATCCTGGATTTGATAACATTTTTTCACATCTCAAAACTTCTGATTCTAATTTTTCCTTTTCTTTTTCTAATCTTTCTTTTTCTTCTTTTAAATCTACTAAATCTTCAAAAGGAATATATACTTTAATATCATCTTGAATGATTGAAATAGCATTTTTAGCTATTTTACTTTCATCTTTTTGTATTACTATTTTTGATGCAAAACCTAATTTTATTAACATTTCTTCAGATTCTAAAATTTCTTTTTCATATTTTTCAGTTACAAATATTAATTCTGATTTTTTAGATGGATGTATATTCATATTTGCCCTAACATTTCTAATTTGTACTATTATTTCTTTTAGTTTTTCTACTATCTGTTCTTCTTTATCAAATACAAACTCTTTTCTAATATCAGGCCATTTTGCAACTATTAAATCTTCTGTTCCAAATGTAATTAAATGTTTATATAAATATGCTGTAATAAAAGGCATAAATGGATGTAGTAGTTTTAAAGATGATGCTAATATATGATTTAATACATCTGTTACTGGTACTTTTATGCTATCATCATCACTATATATTCTTGGCTTTACAATTTCTATATACCAGTCACAAAATTCATTCCAAATAAAATTATATATATTGTCTAGTGCTATACCTAATTCATAATTTTCTATATTTTTTGTAACATCAACTACTAATTTATCAAATTTATTTAGAATCCATTTATCTTCTAATTTAAAGCATTTTGGATCGTATGCTTTATTTTTTTCAAATGCATCATAGCAAAACTTTCTTACTTTTTCTTCATTTGCCGAATTATTATTTATAAATTTTGCTGCATTCCATATTTTATTTGCAAAATTTGATGCTTGTTCCACTTTTTCTGGCATATATTTAATATCATTTCCCATTGTTGTTCCAGAAATTACAGAAAATCTTAATGCATCTGCACCATAATTATCTATAACTTCTAGTGGATCTACACCATTGCCTAGTGTTTTTGACATTTTTACACCTTTACTATCACGAATAACACCATGAATTAAAACATCTTTAAAAGGTGGCATATCAGTAAATTCAAGTCCTTGAGTCATCATTCTTGATACCCAAAATGTAATAATATCAAATCCAGTAACTAATACGTCAGTTGGATAAAATCTTTTATAGTCTTCATTATCTACATTTGGCCAACCAAGTGTAGAAAATGGCCATAGTGCTGAACTAAACCATGTGTCTAATGTATCTTCATCTTGACTAAGTTTGGTACTTCCACATTTTTTACATTTTTCAGGTCTAGTTTTAGAAACATTTATCTCTCCACAATCATCACAATAATATGCTGGAATTCTATGTCCCCACCAAAGTTGCCTTGATATACACCAATCTTGTATATTATCTAACCAATTAAAATATTGTTTTTCGTATCTTTTAGGAATAAATTTTACTTGTCCCGCTCTTACACTATCTGCTGCTCTTTTAGCTAAGTCTTTCATTTTTATAAACCATTGCATTGATACTTTTGGTTCTAGAGTACTTTTACATCTTTCACATTTTGCAACATTGTGTATATAATCTTCTACTCTTACTAGTGCACCTATTTCTTCTAATTTTTTTACTATAGCATTTCTTGCATCTAATAGTTCCATTCCTTCATATTCTGGAACTAAATTTCCCATTTTATAGTCTTCATTAAATACTTCAACAATTTCTAAATTATGTCTTAATCCTGCCTCATAATCATTAGGATCATGAGCAGGTGTAATCTTAACACATCCTGTTCCAAATTCTCTATCTACAAATTCATCTGCGATTATTGGTATTTCTTTATTCATAATAGGAAGTATACACTTTTTACCTACAAGTTTTTTGTATCTTTCATCATCTGGATGTACTGCAACTGCTGTATCTCCAAGCATTGTTTCTGGTCTCGTAGTAGCAACTTCAATATATTGGCCATTTTCATCAACTATTTCATAACGAATATGCCATAAATGTGATGCTTCTTCTTTATATTCAACTTCTGCATCAGAAATAGATGTTTTACAACTTGGACAATAATTTACCATTCTAGTACCTTTATAAATAAGACCTTTTTCATATAGCCTTACAAATTGTTCCAAAACTGCATCTGACATTCCTTCATCTAATGTAAATCTATTTCTATCCCAATCACATGAACATCCCATTTTTCTCTGTTGCTCTTGTATAATTCCGCCATATTTATGAGTCCATTCCCATGATTCTTCTAAAAATTTTTCTCTTCCTATTTCTTTTTTTGTTTTACCTTCTTGTTTTAGTTTTTGAACTACTTTCATTTCTGTTGAAATAGCCGCATGATCTGTTCCTGGAAGCCATAAAACATCATAGTTATTCATCCTTTTAAATCTTACTAATATATCTTGAATTGTATCATCTAATGTATGTCCCATATGAAGTTTTCCTGTAACATTAGGAGGTGGCATCATTACACAAAAAGGTGTTTTTTCCTTATTCATGCTAGGTTTAAAATATCCCTTTTTTTCCCATTCTTCATATATTTTATCTTCAAAATCTTTTGGATTATATTTACTTTCTATTTTTTTCATATTTTTTTTAGCATAATTATATGCTAAATCTCCTTTCTAAAATATATTTTTATAATAAATCTATTTTATAATGCAAAGTACCACTCCACAAATTATAAATAAAATAAATCCAAATAACTTTATTAATTTAGTTATTTTATTTTTATCAGTAGAACTAAAAAATTTATCTCCTATTTTTCTTGCATCATATATTGCAGTTATGCATATTGCTATTACTATAATCAAAAATAATTTCATATTGCTATTATTTTAATCTCTATATATAGATTAACATTTTCTCCTTTTTAGTTATATTTATTTTATAATTTATTTTTTAATTAAAAAATTCGACGCTAAACTTTTTTTCTAATTCATCTTTTGGTGATAATACAGTCATATCTGTTTTTTTAGCAAATATATTTGTGCTATTAATTCTATCTGCTGTAGACATCCATGGTCCAATGCATATAAATGGTGCTCCTTGTTTTGACCATATTTCCAAATATGGCCAATCACTAAAATCCATCTT
Organism: uncultured Clostridia bacterium; assembly: GCA_947625075.1. Taxonomy (GTDB): domain Bacteria; phylum Bacillota; class Clostridia; order TANB77; family CAG-508; genus CAG-793. Next base: position 1,249 of record CANQMY010000104.1, on the reverse strand, counting down.
TAAAACTATTTTTCTTGTTCTTTTATTTTTCAAACTAATTTTTTTATTCTGAATACCTTTTATAATTATTGCATCATTATCAAAAGTATGTTCATCAAGTTTTATAATTTTATTATTTTCTAATTTGTTTTTTGCATATTCTATTCCAACTAATCCATCTATTAAATATAAGAAATGTGCCTTATCCTCTTCTTCTTCAAATTCTAAATAATAATTACCTCTTTTTAAATCATCTTGATCTATTTTAAAAGCTGGATTTGCTCCTAATCCAAATGGCATATTTACATCTCCAGTATTTATTACTTTATAAATAAATATTAACTTATTCTCTTCTTGCCTATAAGTATTATAAATTTCAAATTCAAATGGATATCTTGCCATAGTGTATTTATTGCTCTTAAGAACATACGAATGAAAATTATCTAATTTAGTAACTGGTTCATATTCCATATCTCTGGCAAATCCATGCTGTGGAATTTCATAAGTTCTGCCATTTATTATAGTTTGATTTCTCTTTAACTTTCCTACTATTGGAAATAGTACTGGTGCATGCCTTTTCCAATAAACTTTTCCGTTTTCATCTTTTGCATCTTCACCTTGGTGGATTTTTTCAATTCCTTCTAGTTTAAAACTTACTAGTTCTCCACCAGAATTTGTTGTTGTCATAAGAGCTCCCATTGACAATTTTCCTTTCTTTTTTATGTTAATATTATATTATTAAATAAGCAAAAAATCAATATTTTAAGGAAATTATTAATAAAAAATAAACTAAAAATATTAATTAAATAAATAACATTTTTAGCTTATTTGTATAATAATATTTATTTAAAAATAATCAAACTATGCCACAAGCACTGGGCGGAAAGTAATAATGAAGTCTGGACTACCATAACTGTAAGCCAAAGCAAACACTCCTGCGTCTATACCATGACTCCAAAGACCCCCGCGTACAAAAAAAGGTTGAGCACAATTGCCGATTAAAGCATAATCATTATTATAGTAGCCTGTTCCATATTCATCTTCTGTTGGTTCTAATGTTTTTGCCCACGCTTCTCTATTTGATTTTGCCTTTCCAAAATATGAATATTCTGTTCCTATTACTTCATGCATTGCATCTCCTAATTTATTCTTCATAAGATTGTATTTCTCTTCTGTTATTGATTTTCTCTTACTATTTCCATTAGTTGCATCTGAATATGTGGCATCCCATATTGCATGATTTCTATACACTCCATCTTTTTCTGTCACT
>CANQMY010000103.1 GCA_947625075.1 uncultured Clostridia bacterium | reverse complement strand
GTATTGCTCATAACTTAAAGACTCCTATTATGTCTATTGCAGGTGCTATGGAAGGTATGGATGATTTAATTAAAGAGTATGATAAATCCATTGATGACCCTGATGTAACAAAAGAAGATCATCATGCTATAGCAAAAGATATGAAAGAATGGGTTAATAAGGTTAATTCCTATGATTCATATATGTCAGATATTATTACAGCTGTTAAAGGACAATCTGTTAATATGAATGATGATAATTCAACTGTATTTACTATAGAAGAATTATTGAATAGAATTAACATTTTAATGAAACATGAATTAAAAAATTCATTTATAACATTAAATGTACTAAATAAAATAGATAACAATACTAGACTTTTAGGTAATATTAATAGTTTAGTACAAGTTGTTAATAATTTAATATCAAATGCAATTCAATCTTATGATGGAGCTCCTAATAATGTAATAGACTTGATAATTGATAAAAAAGATGATAATATAATTATATCAGTAGTGGATCATGGTAAAGGTATACCTAAAGAAATTCAAAGCAAATTGTTTAATGAAATGGTTACTACAAAAGGACATAATGGTACTGGTCTTGGATTATTTATGTCATATTCTACTATAAAAGGACATTTTAAAGGTGATATGAATTTTACATCTAAGGTTGGTCTTGGTACTACATTTAATATAATTTTACCTACTAAATAATTATAGCAAGAAAGGATTTTTATATGAGAAAATATATGCAAGAAACCATCTCTTCTCCATATAAAATTATGGCAGTTGATGATGATAATGGAATTTTAGATTCTTTAAAAGTTGTATTGAAAAGATCTGGTTATGATTTAGTTTGTTATACTAACCCTTTAGATGCTATTGAAACACTAAAAAAAGAACACTTTGATTTACTACTTTTAGACTTCATAATGGATCCTCTTCATGGCGATCAGGTTGTAAGCGAAATTAGAGCTTTTGATAAAAATTTATATATTTTGCTTTTAACAGGTCATAAAGATTTAGCTCCACCGCTTCAAACATTAAAACAACTTGATATTCAAGGATATTGTGAAAAAAGTAATAATTTTGATCAATTACTTCTTTTAATTGAATCTGGATTAAAATCAGTTGATCAAATGCATATTATTAGTAAAATTAATGAAGAATTAAAAGATAAAAATGAAGAATTAGAAAAAGCTTATTTAGATACAATTGAAATTTTAAGATATACGGTTGAAGCAAAAGATCCTTATACAAAAGGTCATTCAGATAGAGTATCAGAATATTCAATTTTAATTGGTACTAAAATGGGATTAGATGAATCAACTTTACATATATTAAAAATTGGTGGTCTTTTTCATGATATTGGAAAAATTGGAATTCCTGACAGTATTCTATTAAAAGATTCAAAACTTAATGATGAAGAATATTCTCAGATTAAAAATCATCCTTCTATTGGTGTTCATATTCTTGGAGACGCACAAATTTTTAAAGATATTATTCCTGTAGTTCTTCATCATCATGAAAGATATGATGGAAGAGGATATCCAAAAGGATTAAAAGGAGAGGATATTCCTCTTGTTGCAAGAATTGCTGCTGTTGCTGATACTTTTGACGCAATGACATCCAAAAGAACATATAGAGATGCTCTTTCTCTTGAAGTTGTTATTTCTGAAATTGAAAAATGTTCAGGAACACAATTTGATCCAGAAATTGCAAGTGTATTTTTAGATATTTTAAAAAATGATTATAAAGAAATTAAAGAAATTCAACAAAAATATAAATAAAAAAACAGGATATATCCTGTTTTTTTATTCTATTTCTAAATATTCATTATATGTTGTTTCTTTATCAATTAGTCCATCTTTTCTTATATCTAATATTCTATTTGCAACTGTTTCAGTTAATTGATGATCATGTGATGTGAAAATTATATTTCCTGGATATTTTTTCATTCCTTCATTTAAAGCTGTAATAGATTCCATATCTAAATGATTTGTTGGTTCATCTAAAATCAAAAAATTAGCTCCAGAAAGCATTAATTTTGAAAGAACACATCTTACTTTTTCTCCACCTGAAAGTACATTTACTGACTTTAATGCTTCTTCTCCAGAAAAAAGCATTCTTCCTAAAAAGCTTCTTACATATGTTTCATCAGGATCTTTTGAATATTGTCTAAGCCAGTCGGTTATACTTTCTTTACCACTAAATAAATAATTATTATCTTTTGGAAAATAATTATTAGTAATTGTAGTTCCCCATTTTATTTCTCCGTAAGTCTGGTTGTAGTTCTCCTGCTAAAATTTGAAATAATACAGTTATTGCATTTTCATTTTCTGCTAATACAGCAATTTTATCTTTATCTTTTACTTTAAATGAAATATTATTTAATATCTTTTCTCCATTTATTGTTTTAGATAAATTTTTTACCTCTAATATTTCATTTCCTGGAAGTCTATCTGGTTTAAAATCAATATATGGATATTTTCTTGCAGATGGTTTTATTTCATCAAGTTGTATTTTTTCTAATGATTTTTTTCTTGAAGTTGCTTGTTTTGATTTAGATGCATTTGCGCTAAATCTTGCAATAAATTCCTGTAATTCTTTTATTTTTTCTTCTTTCTTTTTATTTTGTTCTCTCATTTGCTTTTGTAGAAGTTGACTTGATTCATACCAGAAATCATAGTTTCCAGGGAATAACTTAATTTCACCAAAGTCTACATCACATATATGAGTACATACTTTATTTAAGAAATATCTATCATGTGATACTACAATTACTGTATTTTCAAAATTTATTAAGAATTCTTCTAACCATGATATTGCTTTTAAATCAAGATCATTTGTAGGTTCATCTAATAAGAGAATATCTGGGTTTCCAAATAAAGCTTGTGCTAATAATACTTTAACTTTATCTTTTGCTTCTAATTCACTCATTAATTTATAATGCTTTTCAGGAGATATTCCTAAATCATTAAGTAAACTCTCTGCTTGAGATTCTGAATTCCATCCATCAAGTTCTGCAAATCTTTCTTCAAGTTTAGCTGCTTTCATTCCATCTTCTTCAGAAAAGTCTGGTTTTGCATATATTTTATCTTTCTCTATTTTTATATCGTAAAGTTCTTTATTTCCCATAATTACTGTATCTATTACAGTATATTCTTCAAAAGCAAAGTGATTTTGATTTAATACAGATATTCTTTCCTGTTTATCTTTTGAAACTTCTCCTTTACTTGGTTCAATTTCTCCAGATAATACTTTAAGAAAAGTAGATTTTCCTGTACCATTTGCTCCAATTATTCCATAACAACATCCTTTTGAAAATTTTATATTTACATCTTCATATAAAACTCTCTTTCCAAATCTAACTGAAACTCCAATTGTTTGTAGCATTTACATCCTCCTAAATATATATTTAAATTCTTCTTTATTATTTATCAAAAATTTACTCTTCAAATTTTCCTTTAATGCTTTCCTTTGCTGCCATACCTAATCCTGCAAATACTTTATTTATCATTTTTCTGTCTTTTTCATCTATATTTCTATATGATTTAAGCATTTTTGCAACATTTTTCATTCTAGCAGACGATATTTCTCTCATTGTTACTGCATTGGTTGATTCTATAACATTATATAAAATATCTATTACATTTTTTCTTTGATCTGGTGTGGTTTCTTTTAACCAAGTTTTAATTGTTCTATTTATAAGTTCGCTTCCATTTGTTACTTCTTTCATTTGTATTATTTTAGTTCCTAAAACTTGCCAAGAATATATATCATGTTGCATTATTCCTCTTTCTATACTTTTTACTATTTTATATTTTTCTTCATGTTCTAAAAGTCTTCCTATTACAGATGACTGTGGAATATATGTATATAATTTATCTAGTATTCTTTTATATTCTTCCATTTCTATTATTGTTTCATCAAATCCTGGTCCATCGTGATTAGTAACACTTATTATTTTATTTTGAATTTCTTTTCCACTGAATACTGCTGAATATACTGCAACATTTCCACCCTTTGAATGTCCTCCAAGATATATTTTTTTATTATATTTATGTGCTATCTTTTTTAAATATTTAACACCTTCAAGTTGTGCAGGAATATTCTGCATAAAACTTAAGTTAAAATCTTCTTTCCATCCTACTAATGTATTATCTGTACCACAAAATGATATATACATCTCTTTATCATTTAGATGAATAGTTATTGCTGCAAATTGTTCTTCAGCACTTTTATTTGTATTTTCTTCATAATCAGTTAATACTAAATCTTTAAACCTTATGCAATTATTCAAATTATCTACTAAAGGCTTGTCTCCATCTATATTAAATTCTTCTACACCAAATTTACTTAGTCGCTTTACTACATTTCCAATAGTTTCTTTTTCTTTTATATTAACTTTACTAAATGGTAAATATGAAAATCTTGATAATATCATATTATCTACTTCATTTAATGGGCTTTCTTTAAAACTTAAGTCTCCCCTCCACTTTATATAATCATTTATATTTGGCATAATTATTTGTATGATAATTTAGTAATTAAATAATCATACTCTCCTTTCATTCGTATATTAAGATTTACTTAGTAATAATAACATATTTTTATACTTTAGACAAGTA
>CANQMY010000102.1 GCA_947625075.1 uncultured Clostridia bacterium | reverse complement strand
AGACAAGGATTCTGGAAAATAGTTAAATATTATAAAGAGCAAGCACATATAGATAAAGATATAACTCCACATGTTTTAAGACATTCATTTGCAACACATCTTTTACAAAATGGCGCAGATTTAAAATCTATTCAAGCTATGTTAGGACACTCAGATATTTCATCAACACAAGTTTATGCACAATTTGAAACCCCTGAATTAAAGAATATATATAAAAAAGCTCATCCAAGAGCATAAATTAGTATTATTATAATAAAAGTAAGCAAATAAAAATTGTTTACTTTTATTTTTTATGTGGTATTTTTTGTATTTGAATTATTACTACTTGACATATTTCATTAAAAATAATAAAATAGGTATGTAGAATATTTATAAAAATTATATATATTTGTACATTGAAAATTTAATTAGAAGAAGAGGTGTTATAATTATGCAAATTGTAATTTATATCACTATTTTTCTAGTCTCAGCAATAGTATTTTTATTCGTTGGATATATAACAAGAAAGAAAATAGCTGAATCTAAAATTGAAAGTGCTGAAAAGGAAGCAAATAGAATTTTAGAAGATGCAAATAAAGAAGCAGAAAATGCTAAAAAAGAAGAAATTGTTAAAGCTAAAGAAGAAATTATAAATGCGAGAAATGAATTAGATGAAGAGATTAGAGAAAGAAGAAGTGATGTTCAACAACAAGAAAAGCGATTAATTCAAAAGGAAGAAAACTTAGAGAAGAAAATTTACAGCGTAGAACAAAGAGAAAAGCAATTAGATAAAAGAGAAGAAAGCATTGAAGAAGAAAAACAAGAAATTCAAAAATTAAAAGACTCTGAATTAGACCAATTAGAAAAAATTGCAAGACTTTCTGTAGAAGAAGCAAAAACACAACTTTTAGCAAAACTTGATGAAACTTTAGTAACTGAAAAAGCAGAAAAAATTAAGAGTATGGAAGAACAGATTAAAGAAAAAGCTGAAGAAACAGCAAAAAATGTTATTACATATTCAATTCAAAAATGTGCAGCTGACCACACATCAGAAGCAACGGTATCTATAGTTGCTTTACCAAATGATGATATGAAAGGAAGAATAATTGGTAGAGAAGGAAGAAATATTAAAGCATTAGAAACACTTACAGGAGTTGATTTTATAATAGATGATACACCTGAAGCAGTGGTAATTTCCGGATTTGACCCTTTAAGAAGAGAAGTTGCAAGATTAGCATTAGAAATGTTAATAAATGATGGCAGAATTCATCCTTCTAAAATAGAGGAAATGGTTGAAAAAGCAAAAGAAGAGCTTAGCAAAACAATTAAAGAAGAAGGTGAAAGAGCAGCAATGGAAGCGGGAGTTATAAACCTTCATCCTGATATAATTAATTTGCTTGGAAAACTTAAATTTAGAACAAGTTATGGACAAAATGTTTTAATGCATTCCATAGAGGTATCTAATGTAGCTAGGATAATGGCAGATGAATTAGGATTAGATGTTAAGCTTGCAAGACGTGCTGGACTTTTACATGATATAGGTAAAGCATTAGATCATGATATGGAGGGTACACATGTTGAAATAGGAGTAGATATATTAAAGAAATATAAAGAAGATCCTAAAGTAATAAATGCAGTACAAGCTCACCATGGAGATGTAGAACCTCAAACACCAGAAGCATATTTAGTACAAGCTGCTGATACAATTTCAGCTTCTAGACCTGGTGCTAGACGTGAAACATTAGATGCATATATTAAGAGACTAGAGCAACTTGAATCTATAGCAGATTCATTTGAAGGAGTTGAAAAATCTTATGCAATTCAAGCTGGTAGAGAAATAAGAATTATTGTTAAACCAGATAAAATTTCTGATGATGAAATGACTTTAATTGCTAGAAAAATTGCAGAAAAAATTGAAGAAGAAATGGAATATCCAGGACAAATTAAAGTTAATATGATTAGAGAAAAAAGAGTTGTAGATTATGCAAAATAAAATTTGTTTAAATGTAAATAACTAAAAAATAAAAAGATATAAACTAAAAAAGTTTATATCTTTTTTTGTTAATTAACATATTTTAGTAATACAATACTTTACAAATTAATAAATATATGGTATAATTATAATGTTGGTGCAGTATTCTAGTGATATTGCTTATTATGAGGGTGGGGCTAAAAATCCACTAAATGGCAGAGAGAAAAATTTTGTAGTTACGCGCGAGACGCCAAGCTTGTGCGGGTTATAAAATTAGAAAATAGGACCATATATAACGGCATATATAAAAAAAGTTTCCTATTTTCGTAATTTGTTAATAATAAAAGACGTAAATAGATAATGCCTATTTTGAGTGATAGTCTTGGGATTAACTTAAAAAATAAAAACATTTGGCCAAATGTTTTTATTATTTGTTATGAAATCACTATTGCAAAAGAAATTAGTAGTATGTACAATGTCTCAAGGAAAACTTCTAGACTGTTTAAAATCTATTAAGGAGTTATATGGATTAAGATACGGATTTAAGTGGTAATCTGGTCTCCAAATTTTTTTGGATGCTTTGTTTAAATGGAAACAACTAAATAGTAATATTTAGTACAAAGTAGAGAAATTCAACTAGACCTAAACCGTAAAATTTACATAAAACTTTACCAACATAGATTATAAAATGATAAGATATTTATTATCTTATCGTTTTTTAATTTTATAAATGAATTATATAAAACTTTTTAAAATATCTCGACAAAACTAGTTTAGTATTTTATAATAAATATAATTAGAAATGGAGAAAAAATGAAAAAAAATAAAGATCGAAAAGAAGAAATTAAGTGGTTTTTGCAAGTATCACTTTTAGCATTTATTTTATCTATAATATTTTCTTTTATATCTAATAGTGCAGTTTCTATTTTATCACTAATGCCAGCAATAGTAATTTTGATAGTAGTAATATTAATAGGAATTTTCTTTGATATAATAGGAGTGGCAGTTACAGTTGCAAAAGAAGATGAATTTCATGCAAAAGCAACTAAAAAAATAAAAGGTGCAAAAACTTCAATTAATCTTATAAGAAATTCAAGCAAGGTTTCAAATATATGTGCAGATGTTATTGGAGATATATGTGGGGTTTTGAGTGGAGCTATTAGTGCAGGAATAGCAATGAAAATCATGCAAGGAAGTTCAATTAATTTTAATATTCAATTTATAATAAGTGCATTAGTTGCATCATTTACAATTGGTGGAAAAGCTTTAGGAAAAGGATTTGCAAAAAGAAATTCAGGAAAAATTATAGATATATTAGGCAAGATAATAAGTAGAATAAAAAAAGAAGAAAATAAATAGCATATTATTAAATATTAATTATATAAAAAATTATTCAGATAGAAAAGGTAGGAAATTGTATGAAAGTATTAGCAATTGGAGATTTAGTTGGAGAAAATAGTATTAATAAATTAAAAAATGAATTAGAAAATATACAAGAAGCTGAAAATATAGATTTTACTGTTGTAAATGCTGAAAATGTTTCTGGTGGTATGGGAATAACAACAGCTAGTTTTAATCAATTAAATAAATTGAATATTGATGTAATTACAATGGGAAATCATACTTGGGGCAAAAAAGATATATTTTCATTCATAGATAATCCTAAAATAGTTAGACCAGCTAATTATTCAAAAGGAGTACCTGGACATGGATATACGATTATAGAAAAGGATGGAAGAAAAATTGCTGTTATAAATTTAATTGGAAGAACAGATATGAATGTTTTATCTGAAAATCCATTTTTATGTGTAGATGAAATTTTAAAAGAAATAGTTGCAGATATAATTATAGTAGACTTTCATGCAGAAGCAACTGCAGAAAGAATTGCAATGGGACATTATTTAGATGGTAGAGTAAATATTGTTTTTGGAACACATACACATGTACAAACTGCTGATGAGAAAGTTCTTCCAAAAGGAACGGGGTATATTACTGATATTGGAATGACAGGACCTGTTAATTCTGTAATTGGAATGGATATAGATGTATCATTTAAAAGATTTGTGACATCTCTTCCAGAAAGATATAAATTGGCAGAAGGCGAAATTATGCTAAATGGAGTAATATTTGAAATTGATGATATTACTAAAAATACAAAAAAAATTCATAGAATTAAAATTTAAAGTTAAAATTTTTTATACATAATAATAAAAATAATGAATATAAAATAAGTTAAAAAACTTATAGAATTATTGAAAAATAAACTCTATAAGTTTTTTAGTTTAATGATTAATAATAAAAAAATAGATATAATTGTCAAAAAATGTAAAATGAGGTCGACGAAAACTTGTAAATTTACATTGAAAATACTAGACTTTTAAAAGATGAAGTATTATAAATATATTTGTAATTACAAAATAAAATAATATTAGGAGGAAAAAATGGAAGTTTTAAAAATCTCATCAAAATCTAATCCAAACTCAGTAGCAGGAGCTATTGCAGGAATGGTAAAAGAAACAAAAAAGGCAGAAATGCAAGCAATTGGAGCAGGAGCTCTAAATCAAGCTGTTAAAGCGGTTGCTATTGCAAGAGGATTTGTAGCACCAACAGGAGTTGACCTAATATGCATACCAGCATTTGCAGAAGTTCAAGTAGAAGGAGAAGATAGA
>CANQMY010000101.1 GCA_947625075.1 uncultured Clostridia bacterium | reverse complement strand
CTATACTTGGGAATACGTTAGGCTTAGAACTTGCGTTGTCTTATTTTGGAGAGAATAAAGTTTTATATGGTACAGATGCACCTCTTGGAATTATGCCTGCAGGAGCAACAAAAGAAATTGAAGATGCAATAAACGAACTTCCAATAGATGAAGATATAAAAGAAAAAATCTATAATAAAAATATAATGAATTTATTAAAATAAAATTATAAAAAAAGAAATTGTTACTATATCATTTTTATAATAACAATTTCTCTATTTTTTATAAGATTTTTATGAATTAAAATATGTAATTAAATGCTCTATTGTTTTTTTATCTTGTCTCGAAAGTTTCTCATATCCTGCTAATGAATATTCCAAACTTTTATTTTTCTTTACTTTTAAATATTCACTGAATACTTGATCTAATGAAATTTTAAATATATTGCATATCCTAATTAAAACTTCAAATGATGGCATACTTCTATCTTGTTCTATATCACTTATATATCTTACTGATACATCTATTTTCTCAGCTAATTTTTCTTGGGTATATCCATTACTTTTTCTAATCATTTTTAAATATTTACCAATTTTAATACTATTTACTTTTCTCATCTTTTTCCACCTATAAGTTTTTTTATATGTTATCAGATTTTACTTCCTGTATAAATGAATTTATTTATGATATTATTGTATTTTATTTCATTTTATCGTCTTTATTGTTTGATTTTTAGCTTATTTGAAGTTTTTTAAATATAAATTTAAAATTTCATCCAATTTCTTCCTTTCTTTTTCAATTTTATCTTTGTCTTCATTATTTTTTATCATTTCTTCTAAAATTTTTAATTGTTCATCTATATTTTTTCTTAATTCTCCCAAAATATTTTCCTCCTAATAATATTTTTACTAAAATTATGATAAATATTCATATAAAATATAAATCTAAAATTATAGACTTATATTGAAAAATATAGTATAATAGATTTTAACGAATTGGTTAAATCCTCTCTAAAAACACTTTAGCTAATTTACAATTAAAAAGGAGGACTGTTTATGATTACACCACAAAAAATACGGGAACACATTAATTCCTTAAAAAATCAAAATGTTCCACAGCTTATAAGAGATAAAAATGCATACAAGTTAAATGACATAATTGAATCTATTGACTATTCTCTTTATGCTGATTGCATGTATCCTCACATTAATTTTGACTCTCTTAAATTAAATGGAGAAGATGATTATTTGGCCACAGCTCTTTATATTTTTTGTAATCCTTATATAGAAGGCGGTGATTTAGCTTTTTTTGCTGATTACGATAAGTTCTATGATGGGATACTAAAATATTGTGGTTCTTGGGGAAGTTCATTAGTAAATGCATTATTAAAGAACTATATTCTCAGTCAATGGGATTATTCAGAATTTTTAGGAATGGATGTTTACGAATTTGTTTGCCCTGAAAAGCTATCAAATTAATTAATTTATTTCGTATTAGAGAGGAAATTAACGGACCAATAACAAATATTGTTATTGGTCCGTTTTTTATTTTAATTTTTCTTTATTATTGTTGGAAGTGCATTATATGTATCAGTTGAAATTAATTCTTTTGATATTAAAACACCATTTCTTATTAATGATTTATATGTTTCACTTGTACAACCATTTTCACCCTTTTGAGTTACTATTTGAGTTCCTTTTTCTAATGTATAATCTGTTTGATATTCTGTTTTGCTCTCTATTATATTGGTAACTTTCGACTCAATAATAACATTATAGTCATCTTCTTGTTTTACACCATATATATTTATCGTCGCTACACCCTCTCCTACTCTAGCTTCTATTTTTATCGGATATTTTCTATTATTTTTAAATTTAAAATCTAAACTTCCCCACGATACAGTAGCATCTTGTCCTTCAGGTACGTAAGAAGTTTTAAAATAATGATTATGTCTATCAGTTACTTCTAAGTTTGCTAAAAGTACACTATTGTATAAAGTTGAAGAAAGCTGACATATACCTCCTCCTACATCTAATACTACTTTTCCTCCTGCATAAGCTTTTGCTTCTTTATATCCATTTTCTATTGTTCTTTTTCCAACTGTTTTATTATATGAAAACTCTTCACCCGGACTTATTATACTTCCATTTAATTTACTTGCTGCTAATACTATATTATTGTCTCTGTTAATATTACTTGCGTCATAGTTAGTTGTATATGTTGCAAGTAAATTTGGAAATGCGTTTTCTCCAAGATCTGCAACTTTTGTACTTGCTTCTGTTATATTTAATGGTAAAATGTATTCTTCTTTTTCTTCTGCTAGAATTTCTTTTGCTTCTTCAATAGATATTCCTAATTCTATTCCATCTTCATCTACATGTAATTCTGATGAATCTTCACTTAAATAAGCATTTTTAGGATCCTTTTTTATTTCATTTGCAATTTTTTCAATATTAATTCTTTCTGGCTCTTCTTCTTTTACAGGAATATCAATTATATTATTCTCGTCAGAAATATTTTCTATATTTTTTATAATTAAATCTTCTAATTTTTCTTTTTCTATTGTAACTCCATTTTTTCCACTTGATATTATTAGTTCATTTCCTTCAATATAATAGCTTGCATCTAGCTTTAAGTCTGGTAATTTGCTTTCTATATCATTTATACATAATTCTAAATTTTCTTTATTTATATTATAATCAATTGGTATATTTCTTTTTATAAAATTAGTAAATAATATTGCATAATTATTTGTAATAATATTTCCAGTTCTACCAATTCCATAAGCTTCCTGTAATGCTTTATCAAAATTTGGAGAAACTCCTAATTGTTCATAAGAAATATTTAAATTTAATTCATTATGTTTTAGAGTTATTCCTTTTTCTACTTTTTGATTATACAAATTTTTAATTTCTTCTTCCGCTTCTATCTTTTCCTTTTTAGAAACATTAATTCCTTGTATAAAAATATTTTTATATATTTTATCGTTTCCCATATTCAATAAGCTAAAAATAATAGATATAAAAATTAATAAACCAATCAAAATACTAATTTTAGTTACATTTTTTAAATTTATTTTATTCATATTTTCCTCTTAATATATATTTTTAAAATATCTATCTTCCATAATTATATTAGCATACTTATATTTATTTTACAATTAGACTGGACTTTTTTTTTTCATTTATATATAATACAATTTGAAAGAGGTTTATTATGATTGGTAATTTAATTGAAAGAATAAGGAAGGATAAAAAAATTCAAAAAACAGAATTATCTAAATTTACAAATATTAATATTGGACATTTATCTCACCTAGAAAAAGGTGAAAGAAATCCAAGTCATAAAGCATTAAAAAGCTTATGTATGGCATTAAAAGTTCCTTACCAACCTTTAATGTATACTTATGATAAAAATCTTACTCAGGAACAAAAAGATTATAATGCTCCTTTACATATTAAATATGATGGTATTCCAATTTTTTCTTCAATTGACGGTTTTGCTCCATGTAATGAAGAAATGCAAAATGCTACTTTCGTTTTAAAAATTAATAATGATGATATGAGTCCAAGATTTAAAGAAAATTCTTTTATTTATGTTGAAATGAATACTCCTCTTAACAATAAAGATATTGGTATTTTTGAGTATAAAGATAAAATAATTATAAGAAAGTTTATTATCAGACGTAATGATCTTGTTTTAAGAGCTGATAAAGAAGATGTAGAAGATATTATTGTTACAAAAGATTCTAACTTTAATATTATCGGAAAAGTATTAGGTCCTTTTAACAATTAGTTATTTTTTATTTCATTAAAAAATGCATTATTTTAAATTAATTTGTAACATTTTATAATAAAATGTTACAAATTTTACATTTTGGATACATTTTTACAAATCTATTGAATTGCATAAAATTAAATTCTATAATGATATTAGTTTTATTTTGGGAGAATATTTATGGAATTAGTTAAAAATATATTTTTTAATACAGATAAGTTAGTTGCAAATTCAACTGTTAAAATTTCTTATACAGGTTGGCTTTTTCAAAATAACAGTGAAAAAGTTTTTATTCACTATGGTTTCGGAAATAATTGGGATAAATTATCAGAAGTTGAAATGAATAAAACTGAACTTGGCTTTCAAGCTGAAATTAATCTTGAAGGAGAAGAAACATTAAATTTATGTTTTAGAAACTCAAATAATGAATGGGACAATAACTATTCTAATAATTATTCTTTTGATATAGAAAGTGCCCCTACATCATTAGTTCTTGTTGATGAAGATGCAATTGAATATCCAAGAAAATTAAGAAAAACTTATATTTGGAGTAAAAAAATTAAATTAGCTTTATATAGAATTTTTAGATATTTTCCAAAGCTAATTTCAGGCAATTATAAAAAAGAAGCTAGTAATGATGATAATACATTATAAATCATAAATTTATTTAAATAAAATAATCTTATTTACATTGCTATTTGGCAATTTTATAAGATTTTTTTATTTAATTTTTAAACTTTTTTTATTTTTTGTAAATTTTTCGTAAAATATCGGTTGACAAAAACAAATTGTTGTAGTACAATAGGGTATGTGTCCGACAAGACATGAGTCATTAGCTCAGTTGGTAGAGCACTTGACTTTTAATCAAGTTGTCCGGGGTTCGATTCCCCGATGGCTCACCAT
>CANQMY010000100.1 GCA_947625075.1 uncultured Clostridia bacterium | reverse complement strand
TTGAACACTCCTTTCCAAGCGTATAAAACTATTATATCATTTCTACGCTTTCGTGTCCAAAATCTATCTTAGCACCATATTTTACCGTCTTTCTTAATAATTTTAATAACTCTATGAGCAATATATTGTTCTCCTAAAGTATAAATTATTATTGAATTATTTTTAATTTCACTTATTTCATCATTATTTATCTTTTTATAAATTATTATATCTCCCCTGCCTAATATCGGATTCATACTATTAGAAAGTAATGCAATTGGTTTATATCTAAATACTCCAAGCATAAAACAAACTATCAATATCGAAAAAGTTACCGTAGATATATAACATATTTTATCTTTCAAAATATTTTTTTGATTTATTACATTCTTTTTTTCTTTGACTAAGAAAAACTTAAATATAATATATATTATTGTTAGTGACAAAATATTTTTTGTTCCTATCATAAACCAATCTAATCTTGGCAAAATTGGTAATAATAAAATTGGTAATTTAACTAAAATTCTATATAATAATGAATACAGATATGACTTATTTTTTGTTAAATAAGTACAAATTAAATTTGTTCCAATTAAAGGAATTATTGTACTACAAATATATTTAAATAATAATTCTTTATTTTCCAATAGATTAATTATAACTTTATAATCAATCTCTAACATTATCAATACTAAAGTTGTTATAATTAATACTGCTCTATTGTTTTTATTTCTATTTATTAAAACTTTTCTTGTTAATTCTACTCCAAATATAGTTGTGATTTGAATTACAAGATTTTTTAATAATTCAAATATATTATTATAATACGGATTTTTTGAATATCCAAAAATAAATCCCAAATAAAAATTTAAAACAATATATATACATAAAATTATAATAAAAAAATTTAAATGTTTTACATCATTGCAAATTCTAATATAGTTTTTTTTCATATTAAATATTAAATACGGAATCATGATTATCCAAAATAAAACATCAATCAAATATAAATTTAAAATGCATAAATAAATTTTAATAAAAGCATATAAAATTATAATTTCAATTAACTCTTTATCTTTTACATCATTCATTTTTCTTGTACATATTCAATAATTCCGGTAATCTCTTTAGTTTTAATTTCTGGTACCTCTGTAACATTTTCATCATACATTACTTGTACAAGCAATACAACTTGTTCACCTGCGTTTAACTGATTTGGAATATCAGAATTATTACATAGTATTGCTGGTGATCCACTTTCTTCATTACTACTAAATGAAATTTCTTCTAAAACAGCATTAATGGTTCCTGCATTTTTAATAGTAATTGCATATGTTATATAATCACTTGGTTTTACTAATTGAGCATCAAATTTTACAGTTGTATTAGTAAATTGTATATCTCCAGCATTACAACCTGGTGAAATATATTTTGCTTCCACTTTAGAAACTCCTACATCCCACACTCCAATTATTTCTGCAGTACCATTTACTGATATTTGAGTTGCAAATGCTGTATACCCAACTGCCATTGCCAATATTACTATTAACAATGCTACAATTATTAAATTTTTACTACTTCTCATTTCCTATCTCCAATACACATAAAATATAACCTTTATGCTTACTAATATTTTATGCATTACCCTTATTTATGTTTAACTTTTTAAATAAATTGTCATATTTTGTTTTTTTATTTAAAAATAATAAACTTTACAATTTTCCATTTTTTTGTTATAATAATACATCGTAAAAGAGGTAATATTAAAATGACTCAAATTTATAATTGGAAAAAATGTATAAATGAAAATGAATTAAATATAGTTATTGAAACCTTAAAAAATGATGGATTAGTTATACTACCAACAGAAACAGTTTATGGGCTTGCTGCAAATGCATTTTCAGATAATGCCTGTAAGAAAGTATTTATTGCAAAAGGTAGAGCACAAGATAATCCATTAATTGTACATGTTTCAAATAAAAAAATGATTTATAATATAGTAGAAAAACCAAATGAAATTGAAGAAAAACTAATTGACTCCTTTATGCCTGGTCCATTTACTATTATTTTGAACAAAAAAAAATGTATTTGTGATACTGCAACTTGTTTTGAAAATACCGTTGGTATAAGAATGCCTAGTAATAAAATAATTAATAAAGTTATTGAAAAAAGTAATACTCCTCTTGCTGCTCCTAGTGCAAATTTATCTACTAAACCAAGTGGAACTCGTATAGAAGATATAAAAGATGAGTTCAATGATAAAGTTGATTTAATAGTTGATGGTGGCAAATGTAATATTGGAATTGAATCAACAGTTGTAAAAGTAATAGATAATGTTCCTGTCATTTTAAGACCAGGTTTTATTACTGAAGATGATATAAAAAAAGTTATACGGAAAAGTAAAGCTAAGCGATAAATTATTTACTAAAGTTAAAGAAAATGAAAAAGTAGAAAGTCCAGGAATGAAATATAAACATTATGCTCCCAAAACACATTGTATATTAGTAAAACCTGGAGAAGATCAAATATCTAAAATAAATAAAAATTTCTTATGCAAAAATAATAATTGTTGTGTTTTAGGATTTATTGAAGATAAAAAATATATTAATATTTCAGAAAATAAATTTATTAGTTTAGGAAGTAAAAATAATCTTCAAGAAATTTCAAGTAATATATTCACTAGTTTAAGAAAAATCGATAATCTCAATTGTGATTTTGCAATTATTGAAGGATTAGAAGAAAAAAATCTTGGACTAAGTATAATGAATAGATTAATTAGAGCTTGTGAAAATAATATAATCTAAATTTTATTTTAATTATAAAAAGCAGAAAAGTAATAAACTTTCCTGCTTTTTATAATTAATTAAAGTTCTAAATTTTCATCATGCTCTATTTCATTATCTATCGTTTCTATACATGCTTCATCAATATCACCTAAGATAAAAGCATTTCTATGGTTTGCAGTTTCCTCTTGAAGCTTTTTCGTTAATTCTGGAGTAGTACAATATATTCTCTTTAATTCTTTCTTAAATTTCATTTCATCAAATTCTGGAGAATGTAAGATATTTTTTAAACTATCATATTTTTCTAAATCAAGAGTAGAAGGACACCATTTTAAACTGATTTCATTTCCAAATACTTTTGCAAACTGTCTCATAGCTCTACTACCATGTGTACATGTTGTTACAATTAATGCAGATTTTATTTTTTCACCCGTATCAAGTTCTTCAGCTTGAAAAATATTTTTACAAAATTCAGCATTTTCTTGAGTATTTGTAGACATTGGTTCAATCATAACATCCTCTGGATTTACTTCTATACTTTTAAGGAATTCTTCTGATAATTTTAAAATATGCTTTTTATAATCTTTATCATATATATCAGGTATAAAAGTTTCTGCTCCCCAGTCAGCTTCTGAAAGATCAGACCACTCTATATTTACAGGATTATTATTTATATATGATTCTACAGATTTTATCTTCATAATACCATTTTTACCTCTGCCATTAGTTACTCCTCCTGTAAATATTATCTTCTTTATAAGACCCAATTTATATAATTCAAAAGCTTTTATAGCTCTTTCTCTAGTAGTATTAAACTCACCATTTCCTAACACAATAGCAATATCTGCTGAATGTTCACTAGTATTTTTTGATCTTGCAAAATCTGTTATATTTTCGCCTATTATAAAATCAAAAAGTTCTTCAGGTGTAAGTTCTCTACCTTCTGGAGTAGTAATACTTTGCATATTTTTATCATCAACCCAAGTTAAATATCTTGTTCTATCACCTATGCAAACTTTTCTTACTTTTCTATAATTTTTAAGTTTTTCATCTTCACTATAATATGGTATTTCATAATTCATAAGTAATTCTGATATTCTATATTTTTTTCCCATACAATTTTCTCCCTTTTTATTTACAATCCACATTAAAAAATACAAAGGAGAAGTTTTTAATACAACATCTCCTTTGGCAGTGTTAAAATTTTCTTCATTTCATTCTCTTTCTTGCCCACTTAAGTCGTTCTTTAGCTTCTTTCTTTTCTTCCTTGCTTAATTCACGACCAATTTTGGGACAGTAAAGAGGTTTGCGAATATTTGTATATTCACTTGGACTTTCCAGAGATCCTACAATCACACCCATGACTTCAAGACAGACAGCTTTCATGTCATTATCTCTAAACCAATCAGATGGATCAGGATCAGGCATTAACCGAAAAGCATCACATTGGTCGCAGTATTCACTACCACATTTACCTTGAGTAGAATATTGCAACTTTCCATCGCTATCAACAGCAACAACAGATGCACCTTTCTCTTCAAACTCCTTAATTTCCTGAAGATTCTTTTCACTTAACATTGTCTTTTCCTCCTAACAATTGTTCTACGAGTTACACTGACATACTATTCCTATTATAGTTCAAATAGCTATAAATATTTTTATCATATTTATATATGAAAATCAATTATATTACAAATATCTTTCTAATATTCTTGTATTTTCTTTCAAATTAATCTTCTCCTATATCTTTACCATCTTGTTCATTTTGTTTAGATATTTCTTCATTATAATGTTTATCCTGTTTTTCTAATAAAGATAATTCACTTTCTCTTTGTTGCAAAGGTGTTTTTTCAGTATAAATTATTTTTTCAACTTCTGATTTTCTCTTATCAATTAATGACATAAAAAATTCACTTATTTCTTTTGA
>CANQMY010000099.1 GCA_947625075.1 uncultured Clostridia bacterium | reverse complement strand
AGTAGTATTTAGTTTAGAAATGTCAAAAGAACAATGTGCAAATAGAATATTATGTGCACAAGCAATGGTAGATAGCTCTAAAGTACAAAAGGGAGATATAAGTGATGAAGAATGGACTAAACTTGCAATGGCATCAGGAGAGCTTTCTGAATCATCAGGAATATTTATAGATGATACGCCAGGAATAACAGTTGCAGAAATTAGAGCAAAGTGTAGAAAACTAAAATTAGAAAAAAATATAGGATTAGTAGTAATTGATTATTTACAATTGATTAGCGGAAGTGGAAAAGCATCAAGTCGTGAACAAGAAATTGCAGAAATAAGTAGATCACTAAAAATATTAGCAAAAGAAATAGATGTACCTGTAGTTGCTTTGTCTCAATTATCACGTGCACCAGAAGCTAGAACAGATCATAGACCAATGTTACAAGACTTACGTGAATCAGGATCTATAGAACAAGACGCAGATATGGTAATGTTTATTTATAGGGATGATTATTATAATCCTGGGTCAGAACAAACTAATATAGCAGAAATAATAATTGCAAAAAATAGAAGTGGTCCAGTTGGAACAGTAGAATTATTATGGATGCCAAGTTATACAAAATTTGCAAGTAAATTTAATGGATAATTAAAATAAAAGGAAAAATATATGGCACAAAGATTAGATGTTTTAGAAGAGAAATTTTTGAAAACAATCAAAGAAAATAATTTAATCAAAGAAAATGATAAAATAGTAGTCGGGGTTTCAGGTGGCCCGGACTCTATTGCTCTTTTATATTGTTTAAATAAATATAAAAAAATTTTAAAATATAGCTTAGTTTGTGCACATATTAATCATTTAATAAGAGAAGATTCCACAGAAGATGAATTATTTGTGGAAAACGTCTGCAAAAAAATGCAAATTCCTTTTTATAAAAAAAGAGAAAATATAATAGCACTTTCAAAAAAATTAAAAAAAGGTACAGAAGAAACAGGGAGATTAGTTAGATATAATTTTTTTGATGAAATTTGTAAAAAAGAAAAAGCAAATAAAATTGCAATTGCACATAATAAAAATGATAATGGAGAAACATTGTTACTTAACTTAATAAGAGGCACAGGTCTAAAAGGATTAGAGGGAATACAAGAAATTGAATATGGAAAATATATAAGACCATTTATTAATATTTCAAGAGAAGAAATAGAAAATTATTGTAAAAAAAATAATTTAGAACCAAGAATAGATAGCACAAATAAAGAAAATATATATAATAGAAATATTGTAAGGAATAAAATAATTCCAATAATGAAAGAAATAAATCCTAATGTAATAGAAGCATTAAGTAGAACATCAAAAATTATAAAAGAAGAAAATGATTTTATTAAAGTAACAGTAGAAAACATATTTGAATTGATAAGTCATATTTCCGTAGATGAAATTAATTTTGAAGTAAGTGATTTTAATAAACTTTCTAAGGCAATAAAACAAAATTTAGTTTTATTAACTATAGAAAAATTGATAGGAAATACTAGAAATATTGATAAATCAAATATAGATGACATAATTAAATTATCAGAAAGAAATATAGGAAATAAGTATATGGAATTAAATAAAAAAATTAAAATTTTAGTTAAAAATAAAAAAATTTTTTTTACCATTATAAAGTAAACATCCGTAAGTAGAAAACTACTTATATCAATGCTTTCAGGAAAAAAGTTTGAAAAAAAGTATTGCATATTTCTTTTCGGTATGTTACTCTTTTAAATGAATAATAATTTTGTTTTTAAGTATATATAATAGAAAACAAATATAGGAGGAGTTAAATTGAGAAACGGAATTAAAACATTAGCTATTTGGTTAGTTATAGGAATAATAATAATATTTGTTGTACCAGCTATCTTAAACGGTACTAATAATGTTTTAACTTACTCAGAATTGTTAAGTAAGGTTGAAGCTGGTGAAGTAACAGATGTAGAAATAGATTATGAAGGAAAAGAAGCAAGAGTAAAATTAAAAGATGATTCTAATATAAAAAAGGTAAATGTACCTAATGTTGAGAATTTATTAGACAATTTAAATAAATCAATGCAAGGAAATACAGTTAATGTTACTTCTGCTGATGAACCATTTTGGGTTATAGTATCAGATCTTTTAATACCAATATCATCTATAATAATGATACTATTAATACTAATGTTATTCATGGGAGGAGCTAGTGGACAACAAAAGGGAACAATGACATTTGGAAAAAGTAGAGCAAGAATGTTAAATAGTAATGATAAAAATAAAATAATATTTAGTGATGTAGCAGGTATAGATGAAGAAAAAGAGGAATTGCAAGAAATAGTAGAATTTTTAAAAAATCCAAGAAAATTCACTGAGATGGGAGCAAGAATTCCTAAAGGAGTACTTTTAGTAGGTTCTCCTGGAACAGGTAAAACACTTCTTGCTAAAGCAGTAGCAGGAGAAGCAGGAGTTCCATTTTTTATAATAAGTGGATCTGATTTCGTTGAGATGTTTGTTGGTGTTGGTGCATCTAGAGTAAGAGACTTATTTGAAGAAGCAAAGAAAAATGCGCCATGCATCGTATTTATAGATGAGATTGATGCAGTAGGACGTCAAAGAGGAGCTGGTTTAGGTGGAGGTCATGATGAAAGAGAACAAACTTTAAACCAAATGTTAGTTGAAATGGATGGATTTTCAGCAAATGAAGGAGTTATAGTATTAGCTGCAACAAATAGACCAGATGTTTTAGACAAAGCATTACTTAGACCAGGAAGATTTGACAGACAAATAGTAGTACCAGCTCCAGATGTTAAAGCAAGGGAGCAAATATTAGAAGTTCATAGCAAAAAGAAAAGATTTGAAGCAGATGTAGATTTAAAAATTATTGCAAAGAATACATCAGGTTTTACCGGAGCTGACTTAGAAAACTTACTAAATGAAGCAGCACTTTTAGCAGCAAGAAGAGACAAACATGAAATTGGTCAAAAAGAAATAGAAGATGCAATGATAAAAGTTACAATGGGACCAGAAAAGAAAACAAGAGTTAGAAGTGATAAAGAAAAGAAATTAGTTGCATATCATGAGGCAGGTCACGCAGTAGTAAGCAAATTCTTACCAACACAAGATCCAGTACATGAAATATCAATAATTCCAAGAGGAATGGCAGGTGGTTATACAATGTATAGACCAGTAGAAGACAAATCATTTGTATCTAAAACAGAGATGAATGAAAATATTGTGTCATTACTTGGAGGTAGAGTATCAGAATCATTAGTATTAGGAGATATTTCAACAGGAGCAAGCAATGATATAGAAAGGGCAACAAAAATTGCAAAAGCAATGGTTACTAAATATGGAATGAGTGATAGAGTAGGTACAATTTCATTAGGTTCAGACCAAGAAGAAGTATTTTTAGGAAGAGACTTTGCACAAGAAAAATCATATTCAGAAGAAACAGCAGGAGTAATAGACGAAGAAATAAAGAAAATAGTAGATAAAGCTTATCAAAGAGCAGAAGAAATATTAAAAGCAAATAGAGATAAACTAGACAGAGTAGCAGAAGTTCTTATAGAAAAAGAAAAAATAACAGGTGAAGAATTTGATGCAATATTTGAAAACTAATTAGAAAACTAATAAAATATTTAACAGTAAAAATATATGGAATTAATATTTTTAAATAATAAAAGGTTTAAAATATTAATTCCATTT
The DNA here is from genome assembly GCA_947625075.1 of uncultured Clostridia bacterium. Lineage (GTDB taxonomy): Bacteria > Bacillota > Clostridia > TANB77 > CAG-508 > CAG-793. The sequence goes on along the minus strand of CANQMY010000099.1, from coordinate 1,081 downwards.
TTCTATTTATTATATTGATTTTTACAATAAATTAATGTAGAATTATATATATATAATATATAGAAAGATAAACTAATGCAAAAGGAAAAAAATTCAAAAAAAAGAAAAATAATAAATAAAAAAAATATAAATATAATAAAAGTATCAGGTAAAAGATTGATGCTTATTTTATGTATGTTAATATTATCTTTTGTTATATTAGTTGTAAGAATAGGTTATATACAATTTGTACAAGGTGCGTGGTTAAAACAGAGAGAATATAGTCAATCAACATCTAATACAGTAATTAGTGCAAAAAGAGGAACAATTTATGATTCTAATGGAAAGGCTTTAGCAATTAGTGCGGAAGTTGATACAGTATCGGTAAATCCAGAGTATATAAATGTAAAAAAGGGAGGAGTTACTGATAAGGAAGCAACCAAAGAATTAAAAGAAAATATGGCGAAAGTATTTGCAGATACATTTGAGTTAAACTATGAAGATGTACTTGCAAAACTAAATAGTGATAAAAGTGTAGAAACAATTGTATCGAAAGTAGAAACAGATAAGGTAGAAATAATTAAAAAATGGTTGCAAGACAATAATGCAACAGCAGGTGTTAATATTGATGAAGATACAAAAAGATATTATCCATATAATAATTTAGCAGCAAATCTTATAGGTTTCTGTGGTACAAGTAATCAAGGATTAGATGGAATAGAACTTAGTTATGATAATATATTAAAAGGAATAAATGGAAAGTTATCAACGAGGATATCAGTTACACAAGAGGCAATTCCAGATGCCAATCAAGAATATATTGAACCTGAAAATGGAAGTAATATATATTTAACAATAGATTCAAATATACAATCTGTAGTTGAGAAATACTTAAAACAAGCAGTTGAAGAAAATAATTGTTCAAGAGGTGGAAATGCCATAATAATGAATCCAGAAAATGGAGAAATATTAGCTATGGCAACATACCCAGATTATAATTTAAATGATCCATATACACCAAATGAGACTATATCATCTGGATGGGAAAATTTATCTGCACAAGAACAAACAGACAAACTATACTCTATGTGGAGAAATAGAG
>CANQMY010000098.1 GCA_947625075.1 uncultured Clostridia bacterium | reverse complement strand
TTACTTCTTCTATTTCTTCTTCTATATCATCTGGAATTTTCATTCCTTTATTACTAAAATATTTTACTCCATTAAATTCATATGTATTATGTGATGCAGATATTACAACACTTGCATCTGCTTTAAATCTTCTTGTTAAATATGCTACTGCTGGTGTAGGCATTACATCTAATATTTTTACATTTGCTCCATAACTTAAAAATCCTGCTGTCATTGCACTTTCTATAAGTGTTCCAGATATTCTAGTATCTCTACCAATTAATATAGTAGGAGCAGAACCTGAATGCTTTGCTAATACATAAGCTCCTGCTTTTGCTACTTTATAAACAAGCTCTGGTGTAAGTTCAGTATTTGCTATTCTTCTTATTCCATCTGTTCCAAAATATTTCATAATTTTCCTCCTTTAGATTAACCTTTCTTTAATTTTTTTAAAATAGGTTTTATTATATTATAATTATTTAAAATACTATAAAAAATAGCTAATGCTAATGATATAATATTTAAAATCCAATAAATTGGTATTGGTATAAATTTCATATATTTTGTATAATATGCTAAACATACTATTAATAAGATAATTAAAGGTCCTACCCATTTTAATTCTTTAAGTTTAACATATTTTTTTAATTTTTCTCTTCTATATATATATATTATCAAATCTGCAATTAATGTAGATATACATGCTGCATAAATTCCTATCACTTTTACCAATAATAAATCCACAATTAAATTAATTAATGCTGCACCAATTGTTGTTGTGCCCATAATTTTTGTATCTTTGTATGCAGAAAATATACCTCCAAAATAACTTGATAAATTTGAATAATAAGTAGAAATCATTATTATAGGAATATATATATATGCTTCATCATAAGCTTTATTTATTAAAATTGGAAATGCAAAAGGCATTACTGCAATTAAACAAATTGTAACTGAAAATAACAATCTTTTTGTATCATGATATATACTATTATAGTACTTATTTTTATTTTCTTCTTTAGTTATCTTAGCTGCTGATTCTTTCCATGCAGTATAGAAATATCCATATATAACACTAATTATATTTGGAAATTTACTCGCCATTGCATATATACCATTAGCTGCTGACCCAATCATTTGTGTTAAAATAATTCTGTCAGACATATTTATTATATTCCAAGAAATGCTATTAGGAACAAGTGGTATAGAATATGCAATCATTTCTTTCATAATTTTTTTATTAAATTTTCCAATATAATTCCATAATTTTAATTTAGAAAATATAAATAACGCAGTTAAAATATTTGCAATAGAATTTGCCCATAAAAGACCTTCTGCACCAGCTTTTAAAAATACAATAAATATAATATTTAATATAATAGTACCAATTCCTAAGATAAAATTTGAAAGAGAATATAATTTTATCTTACTTAATCCTCTAGCTAATGCATTGCTTAATCCTATAAAAATATTTGAGATAACAAATACTATAAATGCAAATATTAAAATACCAGAATAGTCAGTTGCTAAATTAAGTACTAGTATTGCTAATGGTATAAAAATAATTGTTCCAATAAATGTATATATAATTGTTTGACTAATTATTTTTTTTATTTCGTCTTTTTTTATAGCATCAATCAAAAATCTAAACATAGATTCTTCCATTAATAATGTAATTAATGGGCATAAAAATAGTGAAAGTGTGCAAATAAAATCATATATTCCATATTCAGCTGGTGAAAGTTTTGATGTATATAATGGAAGTAATATATATGATATTATTTGTGTACTTAATTTTCCTATAGCTATAATTATTGTATTTTTAACTAATTGCTTCTTTTGATTCATTTTATCCTTCTTTTTAATATATAAAAATTTAAGATTTTCTTGTAAGTAAATTTATTTCATCATCTAATTTTTTTATAAAATTTTTATTATTACTTATATATTCTTTGGGAGTAAAATCTTTTTTAATTAATTCTTCTAAATCATCAAAGTTTTCTAAAGGTAAAATATATCCATCTTGTGAAAAAACATTTAAAATTTGTTTTTGATGATCATTTACATGTTCTTTATATTTCTTTTCTCTTGCTGCAACAATCATTTTTTTATGTAATTTGAGTCCTAAGATTATTGTTCCAACTCCTGCATGAGTTATAATTATTCTAGCATCTTCCATATTTTTATTAAATTCATCTATTGTCATAAATTTATGTATTTCCATTTTTTTTGACTCAAACTCTGTTGATCCAATTTGTGCAACTATTTTTTCATTTATATTTATTTTTTCAACTGCATCAAGTAGTCTTCTAAATTTTTTGTCCTGTGTACCTAATGTAACAAAAATCAATAAATCCACCCCCAATACTGTGCTTTTGGATATAGTTTTTTCATTTCTTTCCATTGAACAACAAATATATCTGCAATTGGGTAAACTAATCTTCCTGCAAGAGTTTTAGAAGTTCTATTTGCAAACGTTTCTATCCAAATTACTTTCGCCCTAAATAACTTTGCAATATAACACATTGGAACTGCTGTATGTGTGCCTGTTGTAACAATTATATCTGGTCTAATTTTTAAAAACAAATATAAGCTCTTAAATAAATTAAACAATAATATAAAAAAATATCTTATAGGTGTTCTTCTTGTTCCATATAGTAAAAAATACGCCCTATTTCCATACTTATCTTTTATATTTTCACTCGATTCATTTTTTTCTGTAATAATAGAATAATCGTATTTTTCAAAATCTAATTGCATTAGTTCATTTAGATGGCCTCCCATACTTGATATGAACATTACCCTTGCCATTAGAGAGCTCCTTTCGATTTTTACATTTTGTCTGGTACTTCTATTCCAAGAAGTTTTAAAGAATTTGTTAAAGTAACTTTTGTCATATATGTTAAATATAATCTTGCATCTTGTACAGATTTATCATCATTTATTATTTTATTTTCATTGTAAAATGTACTATAAGCTTTAGCTAAATCAATACTAAATCTTGCTATAATAGATGGTTCATTTTTTTCTAATGCAATTAATATAGTGTTATCAAAGTTTTCTATTAACTTAACTAAATTAATACTTACATCATCTGTAAGTAAATCGTTATTTACTTGTTCTTTAGTTGGAATATAACCAGCCTTTTTTAAAACACTTTTTGTTCGTACTGCCATATACTGTACATATGGACCAGTTTCTCCATTAAAATTTAATGCTTCATCTAAATCAAAAACTTGGTTTTTAATTCTAGATTCTTTTAAGTCTTCAAATATTACTGCACCTATTCCAACCTGCTTAGAAATTAGTTCTTTATTATCTACTTCTTCCCTATTTTGTAAAATTTCCCCTGCTTTAGTAATGGACTCATTTAATAAATCTTCAACCTTTACAAAATTTCCTTTTCTAGTTGACATTTTGCCTTCTGGAAGTCTAATCATTCCATAGCTTACATGTATTAATCCATTTGTATATTTTTCGTCTAAATTTAAGTATTTTGCTACTTCAAAAATTTGTTTAAAATGTAAATTTTGTTCTTCAGCTACAACATATATACATTTATCAAAATCATATGTTCTTGCTCTATAAAGAATAGCTGCTAAATCTCTTGTTGCATATATAGAAGATCCATTTGTTTTTTGAATAATACAAGGTGTTTTAATTCCTTTATCTGTTAAATCTACTACTTTTGCTCCTTGTGAAACAGTAAGCTTACCATTCTTTTCTAATATATCAACTACTTCTTGCATTTTATCAGAATAAAAAGATTCTCCATTATAAGAATCAAATTTAACATTAAGAAGTTTATATATTTTTTCAAATTCTTTTAAGCTTAGTTCCTTAAATTTATTCCATAGATTAACGCAAAATTCATCACCATTCTCTAATTTTTTAAATGTTTCTCTACACTCTTCTAATACATTTTCATCTTTTTCACAAAGTTCATTTATTCTTTTATAAATTTCAGAAAGTTTATCTATTGGATTTGTTTCTAGGTCATATTCATTGCCCCATCTTTTATATCCTTCAATAAGTTTTGCAAACTGTGTTCCATAATCACCTAAGTGATTCAAGCTCATTGCATTATAACCACAATTTTTATAAATATTATAAAGTGAATTTCCAATTATAGTTGTTTTCAAATGACCAATATGAAATGGTTTAGCAATATTAGGTGATGAATATTCAACTAAAATAGTTTTTCCATTTCCAATATCTTGTTTTCCATATTCTTCTTTTTGTACATCAAATTTATCTATCGCATTTTTTACAATACTTGCTTTATCAATAAAAAAATTTAAGTATCCACTAACAGCTTCAGTCTTTTTCAATATACTATTTTGTATATTTATTTTTTGTTTTAAATCTTCTGCAATGATGTTTGGAGCCATTTTTAAAATTTTTGCAAGCCTAAAACACGGAAATGCAAAATCTCCATTTATATTTTCTTTTGGTATTTCTATATATTTTTTTATTTCATCTTTTTCAATTTGAACGTCATTAATACAATCATAAATTAATGACGCTATAATTTCTTTAAAGTCCATTATTATTCTCCATATACCATATTTTACTTATCATATTATATACAATATATAATTAAAAATCAAGGGCATCCAATTATTTGGACACCCTTTCTTTTTGCTTCTTTTTTATTTTAGTAAATTTCTAATCTCCTAAGCAAATTCCTATGTCTCTAGCTGTTGTAACAAGTTCATGATCCATCGTAACATATCGTATATTACTATCTTTAGTTCCACCTTCAACTGCTCCTAATTCTTTATTTTTTCCAACAACTTTTTC
>CANQMY010000097.1 GCA_947625075.1 uncultured Clostridia bacterium | reverse complement strand
GTCAACAACAACAATATCTATAGCTCCGCTTCTTACTAATGCTTCTGCAATTTCTAAAGCTTGTTCTCCTGTATCTGGTTGAGAAACTATTAGATTATCTATATCAACTCCAAGATGTTTTGCATATACTGGATCTAATGCATGCTCTGCATCAATAAATGCAGCTTCTCCTCCCATTTTTTGTGCTTCTGCTATCATATGTAAAGCAATTGTAGTTTTTCCAGAAGATTCAGGTCCAAATACTTCTACTATTCTTCCTCTAGGAATTCCTCCAATTCCTAAAGCAATATCTAATCCTAGTGCACCTGTTGGTATAGCTTCTATATTTAATGCTTTATAATCTCCTAATTTCATTACTGATCCTTTTCCAAATTGCTTTTCAATTTGTCCCATTGCTGCTTCCAATGCTTTTTGTTTTTCTGAATTATTTTTTTCTTGACTCATAATTTCCTCCTATTTTTTTCTAAACATGTGTTTGTGTATATTATATATTATTAATTTTTTTTGTCAATAGTTTATTAAAATTTTTATTGTTGTCTATACCATTTTTCAAAATTATAAAATAAAAAATTTGAATTAGGAGCAAAATCTCCTCCTACATTTGAATTTAATATGATAGTCCCTTTATTTCTATATAAACCAATATGTGGTACTTCATCATTTATAATTTTTTGTACTTCAAATATTGAATCCATTGATTTTATTTTTGAAAAAACTTCTTCGTTATAATAATTTGAAATATTACCTTCGCCATAAAAATATGAAAGATCTGGATTTACAGAATTTTGTACTCCTGTTAGTATCAACTGATAATTTTTATTGTTTAAATAATTTTGATATCTTTCATCATCAACTTGTACAACATTTATTTTAATTCCTATATTATCTAATTGTTCCTTTATATTATTAGCCACATTAATTCTTTCAGTATTACTTTTATTAACAACAAGCGATAATGTTATTTTTTTGATGTATCCATTAATATTTTTTTGCCATTTTCCATTTACATAAGTCCAACCATCATTTTCTAGTGTTTGTTTTGCTAAATCAACATTATAAGGTATTACACTTTCTCTATTATATAAATAATTTCCATAATCTATAGGAAAATTAGAAACAACTTTTGAATTTCCTAATGCAGTACTTACAATATTTTCCTTATTAATTGCATAATTTATAGCTTTTCTTACAGATGCGTTAGATAATACTACATCATTACAATTAAAACTTAAAAAATCATAATCTCTTCCAGCATATTCTCTTTTATTGTAACCTATAGTACCTATATAATCTGTATAATTAGTCATATAAGTACTAACTACATCAATATTTCCTAGTTTAAATGTATTAAAAATTTCTCCTATTGAATTATATTTTTGTAAAGTAATTGACTGTGTTCTAGGAGGATTCGTTTTTATTTTCTTCCATCTATCATTTCTTATTAACAAAATATTGTTTTCATTTATACTAGCTATTTTATACATTCCAGTTCCAATAGGAATTTTATTAGAATTTACAAAATCATCCTCCATATAATATCTATATGGAATTATTGGAAATGTTAAATTATATTCAAAAAAAGATACATTATATTTTAAATTAATTACTAATGTTTCAGAATCAGGTGTATTTACACTTTCTATAGCTTGTATATTTGATAAATAAATTGAATTAGTATTTCTTATTTGTTCAATTGTATATTCTACATCCTTTGAAATAAAACTACTTCCATCTTGCCACTTTACATCAGTATCAATTTTTATTTCATAACTTAAATCAGATATTTTTTTAGTAGATTTTGCTAAACAATACTCTAATTTATAATCAGACGTAATTGTAAATAAAGGATCAAATACTAACTTATCAATATTCACAATATCTCTATTTTTAGTAAGTATTGGATTCATTGTATCATAATTAGTAATACCCATTTTTAAATTTTCAACAATACTTATATCTTGATTTTCTATTGTATTTGAATCTACAATATCATTATTTTCACTGCTGTTATTATTTTTATTATATATTATATATACTGCACCACAAATAAGTGCTATTACTACAATTATAAAAATATACTTAAAAAAGTTATTACTACTTGATTTCATTGCATCTCCTTTACATAGCATATAATATACTAATAAAAAAATTTTTTCAATATATTTATTCAAAAATAGCATGGAGAAATATTTTGTCAGCTTCACAACAATATTTATCCATGCCCCATTTTTATTTGTATCTAATATAAGTAAATTATATTTATACTTTATCTAGACTCTACTATAAGTCTTATTCCTGTTCTATCTTCTCCTTCTACTTGAACTTCTGCAAATGCTGGTATGCATATTAGATCAACTCCTGTTGGCGCTACAAATCCTCTTGCAATAGCAACTGCTTTTACAGCTTGATTTAGAGCTCCTGCTCCAATTGCTTGCATTTCTGCCTTTCTTGTTTCTTTTACCATTCCTGCAATAGCTCCTGCTACTGAGTTTGGATTAGATTTTGATGAGATTTTTAAAACTTCCATTTTTTCCTCCTAATATTATTTTATTTTGTAATTACAAATATATTTATAATACTTCATGTTTTAAAAGTCTAGTATTTTCAATATAAATTCTTATATTTTCGTCGACTTTATTTTACAAATTTTGACAAATATATCTATTTTTTATTATTGATCATCAACAAAAAACTTATAGAGTTTATTTTTCAATAATTCTATAAGTTTTTAGCTTATTTTATATTTTTTTCTGTTCTTTCATTCTATTATTTTATGTTCCATCCTTCTGAACTACTACCAGTATATTCGATATTAGATTTTAAAGAAACTATTGGACAGACACGAGATCCATTTGGGCTTAAAGCTTCATCATTCGAGTAGAACAAATCACGTCCACTAAGTTTAGAGTTATTCACAAGGCGAATTCCGAATTTTACAACGTCTGTTTCACAACGAGAAAATCTAGAAGCAATCCAATATTGTTCCTCACTTCCAAAAATTAAATTATAAAAATTGTTATCATCAAAATATTCACTTTTTGATGATACTTTATAATAGTTCATCTTTACAGTTATATTATTGTTTGCTTTTGTTCTTGAATTTATATAATTATTCCTATCATTTTCTACTAAAGGAATTTCTATATCTCCTAGATTTGTTCCATCATCACTTTCTCCTATTCCTTTTTCATTTATTTTATCCTCATCTATTCCTAAAATCTCTTCATATTTTGCCAAATTAGGGTAATATGCATAATCTCCTAAATAATCTTTTGTTTTTCCATATTGTCCAACACCTTGAATATATTCATCTCTATCTTCTTTTCCTTTTTTATTCATTTTCGACTCAATATCCTGTAAATCTATACTTCTCGCCTTTACTCCTAATTTATTATTAGAATATAATTCTTCACATATTTCATCTAATAAATATACTCCATTGTTATATCCTGTTGCTCCTTTAAAATAAAATGATTCACCTTTTGTTGGTATTCCAATTATGTCTACTGAATCATTATTTTTACTTAATACTTTCCATTCGAGTGTTTGTTTTGTTATTATTTGGTCCATATCATATCCACTTTTTTCACTCTTCAAAGTATAACTAGTTTCTTTTGTATCTGTTATATAGTGTACTACATCACCTATTTGCATCTCTGTTGGTATCTTCTGTTCTGATGATAGCGTATCTATTTCTTGTTCTAAATCTATTATTAATTCTTCCTCATTTGTTTGTGCCTTTTGATATTTTTCTGTTGCTTTTTTTGCTTTATTAAATATTCCATTTTCTGATAATGCTATATTTAATGTAACTCCTGATAATATTAATAGTATTATTATTGTTACTACCAATGCAACTAATGTGATTCCTTGTTCTTTTAATCTTTTCATTTGTTCTTTCTCCTGTCTTTTATTATGTTAATTTTTATTAATGATAAAACTTAATAAAAAAGTAATAATTTCTATAAATAGTACTTTTAAGCACATTTTAAAGATTATTACTTTTTTATTTTTTTACAAAAATGTAATATAAATTTATTTTTATTTTATTGCATAATAATAATTATTATGCTATATTTTATATATAATATTTTTTATTAAGTTTTATCATTAACAAAATTTTAATTTTATACTTTTATCCTGTAAACTTTTTTTGCCTTATTAGTTAAATCATCAATTTCAAATACTACACCATTTAGCATAATATCACCATCTGCTAGTTTATATTTTTCTGGAAGAGATGTTACAAATCTTTTAAATGATACTCCTATATCCATTCCTATTACAGAATTAATTGGTCCTGTCATTCCTATATCTGTAATATAACCTGTTCCTTTTTGAAGAACCTTTTCATCTGCTGTCTGTACATGTGTATGCGTTCCAAAAACAACACTTACTCTTCCATCTAAGTAATATCCCATTGCTATTCTTTCTGCAGTGGCTTCTGCATGAAAATCTACTATAATAATATCTGCAGTAATTTGTTTTAATAAATCGTCTACACATAAAAAAGGATTTTCAGATAAAACATTCATATCTGTCCTTCCAATTAAATTTATGACAGCAATTTTCTTTCCGTTTTTTTTTATAGTTGTATATCCATGCCCTGGAATCCCTTTTGAATAATTTGCTGGTCTCACTAATTTTGGATTATCAATAAATGAAAAAATATCTTTTTTACCCCAAGTATGATTTCCCATAGTAATTGCATCAATATCCATTTTATTTAATTGATTGAAACTATTAGTTGTCATTCCCATTCCACCAGATACATTTTCTGCATTTACAACAGTAAAATCTATATGTTCTGCTTCTTGTATATTTTCTAATTCTTTTCTTAATTTTTCAATACTATTTTCTCCA
>CANQMY010000096.1 GCA_947625075.1 uncultured Clostridia bacterium | reverse complement strand
AATACTGATACTATTTCAGTAGAGCTTATTGATAGTTTTGAAAGTATTTATGACAGAATTATGTTTTATGATGAAAACGATGAGCCAATGCCTGATAGTAAAGAATACCGTGATAAACATAAAGCACATTATACTAAACAGTTAAAATATGATATGACAACAAGTAATTTAGAATATAGAAATATTCCAAAGTTTAATATAAATAATCGAAAATTTGAAGATGTAATAGATGAATTAAAAGATTTTGTGTTAGAATTAACCAAAAATAAAAAAGGTTAATTTTTTTTAGTGTAGATGCAATAAATGATTCATAAAACTTCTAAAATAAAACTAGTTGTAACAACATAAAACGGCTTAATAATAGTATCTCTTTAAAAAGATATAAATTTGATATATAATATTGTAACTTATTGTTTTTAAGAGGTGTTTTATGCAAAGAAATGAGATAATTGAAGCTATTAACAAAAAAACTATTGAAGCAAAAAAACTTATTAATGAAATTAATGAATTAAAAATGATTCTTAATAATTTAAATAATCAAATAAAAACTAGTTTTACAAATGAAGATAAAGTTAATATTTTTATGAATTATTTTAAAGGAAGAGATGATGTATATCCTTATCTTTCTATAGATAAAAATGATCCTAGCAAAAAGTATTATATACCTAAATGTGCTAATGAATGGAATAAAAATGTATGCAATAAAACTATGGGTAAAAAATGTAAAAATTGTAATTATTGGATGGATAAACCAATAGATAAAGAAGTAATCAGAAATCACTTGTTTGGTAACATTCCTATCGGTATTTATCCTATGTTAGATGATGAAACATGCTATTTTCTTGCCTTTGATTTTGATGATAAGAAAAATGAAAACGATATTAAAGAGGATGTACTTGCTTTTACTAATATATGTAATAAATATAATGTGCCAATTTCTATCGAGAGAAGTAGATCTGGACATGGAATTCATGCATGGATTTTCTTTAAAAACAACATAAAAGCTTTAACAGCAAGAAAAATGGGAAGTTTATTATTATCAAAAACGATGGAAATACGTGATAATTTAAAAATAACTTCTTTTGATAGAATGTTTCCAAATCAAGATACCATGCCTAAAGGCGGTTATGGAAATTTAATTATGCTTCCTTTTCAGAATGAAGCGATGAAATACAATAATACAATATTTTTAGATAGAAATTTTATTGCTTATAATGATCAATATGATTATTTATCAAAAGTTAAAAAAATGAGTTCTGATGAAGTATTGAATATTATAAATGTATTATCTAAAAATACGATAGATATTAGTAATGAATATTTGGAATTAAAAAAAGAAATAAATAATAAAGAAAAAAATAATTTTAATTTTCCAGAGAGTATTAATATATTATTAGATAATATGATATATATAGATAAAGCAAATTTAAGTTCAGCAGTGAAAAACTGTTTCAGAAGATTTGCAACATTTGCTAATCCAGAGTTTTTTAAAAAACAACGAATGAGAATGTCTGTCCATAATGTTCCTATGATAATAGATTGTAGTAAAGAAGACGATAAATATTTGATGATTCCCAGAGGAAAATTTGAATACTTATATGTTTTATGTAATCAAAATAATGTAAAAATGAATATTATAGACAAAAGAAATAAAGGCTCTAACATTAATATAACATTTAATGGCAAATTAAGAGAGGAGCAAAAACAAGCACTAGATGAAATGCTAAAATATGAAAACGGGATACTTGAAGCTCCAACAGGTTTTGGAAAAACAGTAATATGTTGTAAATTAATTGAAAACGTAATGTTAATACTCTTATTATTACCTTTAATTTATCATTATTAAAACAATGGAAAGAAAGATTAAAAGAGTTTTTGAATATTGACGAAGTAGGTCAAATTGGAGATGGAAAAAACACTTTAACAAATAAGATTGATGTGGCAAGTATTAAGACACTTTATAATGAAGGTAAATTTAATAATGTAGTTAAAAACTATGGAATGATAATTATAGATGAATGTCATCACTCATCAGCCTATACATATGAAGCGGCATTAAATATGGTAAATGCTAAATACGTATATGGTGTATCAGCAACTCCAGAAAAAGAAAATGGACATACACCGATTATTAAAATGCAATGTGGTGATATTAGATATAAGGTTGATATGAAAGAATATAATAAAAAGTTGAATTTATCAATGAAAGTTTATACTAGAAATGTTCATTTGAATTTTGTTAACAAAAATATAACAGATTATAAAATTAACGAAATATATGATTTAATATCAAAAGATGCTATAAGAAATGAAAAGGTTATTAAAGATGTGGAAAATGAATTTAGACAAGGTAAAAATATATTAGTTTTAACAGAACGAATTGATCATTTAGATTATTTATATAAAAAGTTATCTAATGTTACCAATAATATAATAATATACTGTGGCAAATTAAATAAAAAAGATATAAAAAGATATGATGAATTAAATAATAATATAAAGGACAATAATGAAAATAAAATTATAATTGCAACAAGTTCTTGTATTGGTGAAGGTTTTGATGATTCTAGTTTAGAAGTTCTATTCTTAACAATGCCAATATCAAGTATAAATAGAATCGTACAATATACAGGAAGATTGCATAGAAGAAATGAAAATAAAAAAGAGATTATTGTTTATGATTATATTGATGATAATTTTTCAATGATTAGAAATATGTTTTTAAAAAGAAAGAAAGCATATGAAAAAGTTGGATATGAAATTATTGAAAATAATCAACAAATGTCATTGTAACTTTTAAATTTGTGATAAAATAAAAACGAGGTTGATGTTATGTATAAAAACGATGAAGAATTAAATAAAATTTTAGATGAATTATTATTAAATTCAGAAAACGAGTGTGTAGAATTTAAATCTGCTAAAACTGGTTTTGATGTTGATGTTTTAGGCAAATACTTTTCAGCATTAGGTAATGAAGCAAATTTAAGAAACAAACAATATTCATGGATAGTTTTTGGTGTAGATGATAAAACTCATCAATTAGTAAATACAAATTTTTATAAAGATAGCAATTTTAATAAATTAAAAAAGCAAATTTATGATCATACTACTGATAATATTGGATTCATAGAAATATATGAATTGTTAAAAGATAATAAAAGGGTAATCATGTTTCAAGTTCCAGCTGCTTCGGGAACACCTATTAATTGGAAGGGATTTCCCTATGGTCGAAATGGTGAATCCTTAGTTCCTTTAGCTTCAAATAAAATAGAACAAATTAAAGCAACTGCAAATTATGATTGGTCAAGGCAAGTTATAGATGATGCAACTATAGATAATTTAGATAAAGATGCAATTGAGATGGCAAGAAAACAATTTAAATTAAAATATAAAGGTAAAAGTATCGCAGATGAAATAGATGATTTATCTGATATTGATTTTTTAAATAAGGCAAAATTAACTTTAAATAGCAAAATAACAATGGCATGTATGCTTTTATTAGGAAAAAATGATGATGATTATTTAATGAATGGTTATACACCACGAATGACGTGGAAATTATATGATGAAGTTAATGTTATTGATTATGAACATTTTGGAATACCATTTATTGTAAATGTTGAAAAATTAAAATCCAAAATTAGAAATTTAAGATATAGATATATGGTTAATGACAATACATTATTTCCAAATGAGGTTGATCAATATGATAATTACATTCTTCGTGAATTGATTAATAATTGTGTCGTTCATCAAGATTATAAGCTTCACGGAAACATAAATGTTATGGAATTTAAAGATAAGTTGATAATAACTAACGAAGGTAATTTTATTCCTGAAACAATTGAAAATGTTTTAAAGGATGGTTTTTCATCTCCATATTATAGGAATCAATTTTTAGCTAATGCTATGGTTAATTTAAATATGATTGATACTGTTGGTAGTGGAATAAAAAGAGTATATGACATTCAAAAAAGAAAATTTTTTCCTATGCCTGATTATGATTTAAGCAAAGATAATCATGTAAAAGTAACATTGTATGGAAAAATAATAGATGAAAAATATAGTAAGATATTATTTGAAAAAACAAATTTAGATATAGATAAAGTTATGTTACTTGATAGAGTACAAAAAAAATTAGAAATTACAAAGGAACAAAGTGATTATTTAAGAAAAGACAACTTAATTGAAGGTAGATATCCTAGTATTTATATTTCATCTGATATTGCTAAAATAACTGGGAATAAGGAAGAGTATGTGTATAATTCAGGTTTAGAGAACGATTTTTACAAAGAAATAATTATGAAATATTTGAATGAATATGGTTCAGCAAGTAGGAAAGAAATAATTGCATTGTTAGATGATAAACTGCCTAAATCATTAGATAATAAGAATAAGATTAATAGGGTAAGATATTTATTAGATATCTTAAAAAAAGAGGAAAAGATTTATAATGATGCAAAATCTGGGGGATCATGCTGGAAAGTTAAATAACATGTTTTTTGCTGCTTTTTGTTGCTTTTTTGCTGCTTTTTGTTGCTTTTTTGCTGCTTTTTGTTGCTTTTTTGCTGCTTTTTGCCGCTTTTTTTATTTGATCATAGTCCAATTTATATACAAATTGATAAAGTAAAACTGGTATTACAGTAATCGTTAAGAATTTATAAAAAATCATTTGTGGGTAATAATCACATTTCTACAATTTTTTATATAGGAAACAGTTCCTAATCTTGTCTTTTTTCATACAATACACTAGGTGATAAACATGTTTGATAGAGCGACAAAAAAGGTGATTATTGATGCTGGTCATGGAGGTATCGGTTAAATCCAAAAATAGAAGAAATGACTATTTTGGTAAGTAAATACAAGAGT
>CANQMY010000095.1 GCA_947625075.1 uncultured Clostridia bacterium | reverse complement strand
CAGGATATATTTATGCAATGATTAGTAAAAATATTTTTCCAAATGTATATTCAAAAATTGCTTTAACACTAACAATAGTAATATCAATTATTGGAGTATATTATGGAGCAGATCATATCTATTATTTCTTAATATTAATGCCGTTTGTAGTATTAGGATTAATATTTATAGCAAAAATGATAGATAAAATAATAGGAAATAAAAAGACAAGTATAATAAAAATATTAACACCAGTATACATAGTAATATTTGCTTTTGTATCTTGTAAAACAAGTTCAAATTTCAATTTTCATAATACTAAAAAAGAAGACTTAGTACAATTTCAATTTGCAGAAATTATTAAAGAAAAAGAAGACGCTACTTTACTTAATTATGGATTTTTAGATGGAGGATTTTATACTTTAGCAAATATAACTCCAAATATAAAATATTTTCATAAACCTAATATAAAATATGAAAAATATCCTGAAATAATGGATGAGCAAAATAGATATATAAGAGAAAAAATAATAGACTTTGTAGTAATAAAAGTAAAACAAGAAGAAGATAGTAAAAAAATTCCATATTTATATGAAAATTATGATAATATAAAAAATGTATTTGTACCAGATTCAAATAATAATTATATGTTATTTAAAGTAAAACTAGGTGATGGATGATGAAAAATTTTAATGATTTAATAGATAAATTACGAAAAGAAAAAACTCTTACAAAAGAAGAATATTTAATCTTAATAAAAAATAGAGAAAAATGTAAAGAATATCTTTTTAAAAATTCGAGTGAAGTTCGTGATAAAATTTATGGAAAAGATATTTATATTAGAGGATTAATTGAATTTACTAATTATTGCAAAAATGATTGCCTATACTGTGGAATAAGAAGAAGTAATAAAAATGCTGACAGATATAGATTAACTAAAGAAGAAATATTAAATTGTGCAGATGAGGGATATAAGTTAGGTTTTCGTACATATGTTATGCAGGGCGGTGAAGATGGATATTATACAGATGAAATATTAGTAGATATTATAAAATCTGTAAAATTAAAATATCCAGACTGTGCCATTACTCTTTCAATAGGAGAAAGAAGTTTTGAAAGTTATAAAAAGTTAAAAGAAGCAGGAGCTGATAGATATCTATTACGACATGAAACAGCAAATGAGAACCACTATAAAAAACTTCATCCAAAAGAAATGAGTTTTGAAAATAGAATAAAGTGTTTAGAAAATTTAAAAAAACTTGGATATCAAGTAGGTGCTGGTTTTATGGTAGGGTCGCCTTATCAAACAGAAGAAAATTTAGCAGAAGAAATGATTTTCTTAAAAAGAATAAATCCTCATATGGTAGGAATAGGGCCTTTTATACCACATAAAGATACACCGTTTAATAAAGAAAAACAAGGAAAAGTAGATGTTACTTTATTTATGTTAGGACTAATTAGGTTAACACTTCCAAATGTATTACTTCCTGCAACAACTGCACTTGGAACAATAGATAACTTAGGTAGAGAAAAAGGAATAAAAGCAGGAGCTAATGTTTTAATGCCAAATCTTTCACCAGTAGGTGTTAGAAAAAAATATATGCTTTATGACAATAAAATATGTACAGGTGATGAAGCAGCACAATGTATAGAATGTTTAAAACAAAGAATTAATAAAATAGGTTACAACATAGTTGTAGCCAGAGGTGATTATAAAGGAGAAATTAATTATGATAAAATATGATCCAAAATCTTTAAAAGCAGAAGAATTTATAAATGATGAAGAAATTAAGGAAACGCTTGAATATGCAGATAAAAATAAAGATAATATTGAGCTTGTAGATAGTATTTTAGAAAAAGCTAAACTTAATAAAGGGTTAAGTCATAGAGAAGCTAGTGTACTTCTTGCATGTGACAATAAAGAAAAAGTAAAAGAAATGTATGATTTAGCGGAAAAAATAAAAAAAGACTTTTATGGAAATAGAATTGTTATGTTTGCTCCGCTATATCTTTCTAACTATTGTGTAAATGGATGTCGTTATTGTCCATATCATTCAGTAAATAAAAATATACCTCGTAAAAAACTTACTCAAGAAGAGGTAAGAAAAGAAGTTATAGCACTCCAAGATATG
Source organism: uncultured Clostridia bacterium (assembly GCA_947625075.1). Lineage (GTDB taxonomy): Bacteria > Bacillota > Clostridia > TANB77 > CAG-508 > CAG-793. Next base: position 2,771 of record CANQMY010000095.1, on the reverse strand, counting down.
GGACATAAAAGATTAGCAATCGAAGCTGGAGAAGATCCAGTTAATAATCCAATTGAATATATATTAGATTGCATAAAAACGATTTATTCAATAAAACATAAAAATGGTGCAATTCGTAGAGTTAATGTAAATATTGCTGCTACTACAGTTGAAAACTATAGAAAATTAAAAGAAGCAGGAATTGGTACATATATTCTTTTTCAAGAAACATACCATAAAGAAAGCTATGAGTATCTTCACCCAACAGGACCAAAAAGTAATTATGCTTATCATACAGAAGCAATGGATAGGGCAATGGAAGGCGGAATTGATGATGTTGGAATAGGAGTTTTATTTGGACTTGATAAATATCGTTATGAATTTGCTGGATTACTTATGCATGCAGAGCATTTAGAAGCGGTACACGGTGTAGGACCTCATACTATAAGTGTTCCTCGTGTAAAAAGAGCAGATGATATTGATCCAACAGATTTTGATAATTCACTTACAGATGAAATGTTTGCTAAAATAGTTGCATGTATTAGAATAGCTGTTCCATATACAGGTATGATTATTTCAACACGTGAAACTCCTAAAGTACGTGAAGAAATTATACGTTTAGGAATAAGTCAAATTAGTGGTGGATCTCGTACTTCTGTTGGAGGATATGCAGAAGAAGAAAGACCACATGATACAGAGCAGTTTGATGTATCTGATAATAGAACATTAGATGAAGTTGTAAACTGGTTAATAAAATTAGGATACATTCCTTCATTTTGTACAGCATGTTATAGAGAAGGAAGAACCGGAGATAGATTTATGAGTCTTTGCAAATCAGGGCAAATACAGAATTGTTGTCATCCAAATGCACTTATGACTCTTAAAGAATATTTGATGGATTATGCATCAGAAGAAACAAGAAAAATGGGAGAAGAATTAATAGAAAAAGAAATAGAGAATATAGGTAAAGAAAAAATTAAAGAAATTGTAAGAGAAAGACTTATTAAAATTGAAAATGGAGAAAGAGATTTTCGTTTTTAAAGTAAAAATAATGTTGAAGGATTAAAATTATGGGATTAAATGATACACCTGTTGGTGAAAGAAAAAGTATTGGATTTTTTGGTTGCAGAAATGTAGGAAAAAGTAGCATTGTAAATAAAGTTACAGGGCAAGATTTATCGGTTGTAAGTAATATAGAAGGAACAACAACAGATCCAGTGAAAAAATCAATGGAAATATTGCCACTTGGACCAGTTATTATAATTGATACACCAGGCATTGATGATGAAGGAATGCTTGGAGAAAAAAGAGTAGAGAAAACTAAAAAAATATTAAGAAATTGTGATATTGCCATTCTTGTTACTTCAGCTGAAAGAGATTTAAATGATATAGAATATAAACTTATTGATACTTTTAATGAAAGAAAAGTACCTTATATAATTGTAAAAAATAAAGTGGATTTAATAGAAAGAAAAAGTGAAATATCTAATGAGAATTATATAATTTATGCAAGTGCACTTAAAAATATTGGAATAGAAGAACTAAAAAATGCTATTGGTAATATTATAAAAGAAGAATCTAATCAAAAAAATTATTTATCAGATTTAATAAAACCAAAAGATTTGGTAGTTCTTGTGACACCTATTGATAGTGGTGCACCAAAGGGAAGAATGATCATGCCACAGCAACTTGCTATTCGTGATATAATAGATGCAAATGGAATTGCAGTTGTAACAAAAGAAACAGAACTTGAGGAAACATTAAAAAAATTAAAAATTACTCCAGCATTAGTTGTAACAGACTCTCAGGTTTTTGAAAAAGTAGATAAGATTGTATCAAAAGAAATTCCACTTACATCATTTTCTATTCTAATGGCAAGATATAAAGGATTTTTAAAAACAGCTTTAAAAGGTGTAAAACAATTAGATAATCTTAATGAAAATTCAATTGTTCTGATTAGTGAAGGGTGTACTCATCATAGACAATGTGATGATATAGGTACTGTTAAGTTACCAAAGTGGATAAAACAATATACAGGTATAGAAATAAACTTTGAATGGAGCAGTGGCATGGGTTTTCCAGAAGATTTAAAAAAATATGATTTAGTTATTCATTGTGGAGGATGTATGCTAAATGAAAATGAAATGAAATTTAGAATGAATAAAGCTAATGAACAAAATATTCCTTTTACAAATTATGGAACAGCAATAGCTTATATGAAAGGAATATTAGAAAGAAGCATTACACCTTTAAAGTATTAATTGTAAATGAAAAAGGAAAGTAGTAAAAAATGAAATCAAATTCAAAATCAAAAAGAATTAAATGGATAATAATTATAGAATGTATAGCATTAATATTTTTAATAATTGGTTTAGTAATAGGAGTAAGAAATACTAAAATAAGTAAAAAAGAAGATAAACAAAATTTAGAAGAAAATATTGTAAAGGATAAACCAGATGAATTATATATAGTTGATATTAGTGAAAATGAAGTTAATATTGTAGATGAAAGTGAAGAACCTTCAAAAAATATAGATAATTCTTCTGATAAAACAAAAGGAAATACGCCATATTATATAAAAGTTAATTATGGAGCTCAAGTTGTTACAATATATTCTAAAGATGAAAATGGATATTATACAGTTCCAACTAAAGCAATGGTATGTTCTACAGGAGCATATACACCAAAATCAGGAGTATATTCTATTCCAGGAAGGTGGGAATGGGGATTACTTCAAGGAAATGTTTATGGACAATATGTTACAAAAATAACTGGTAATATTTTATTTCATT
>CANQMY010000094.1 GCA_947625075.1 uncultured Clostridia bacterium | reverse complement strand
CTCAAGGTTTTCATTCCTATGTGTGCCTTCGAGCGAAGCGAGAAAGGAATGAATTTTTTTATGGCACAAAAAGGTATGGATTTTAGACATAAAGAAGTTATAAATATTACAGATGGAAAAAGATTAGGATATGTTCAAGATGTATGCGCTGATTTAACTTCTGGAAGTATTACTTCAATTATTGTTCCTGGCTCTTCTAAAGCTTTTAGTTTCTTTTCTTCAAATAATGATATAGTTATTACATGGGACAAAATTCGTACTATAGGTGAAAATGTTATACTAGTAGAAATTTAAACTTTTTATTATAAGCAAAAAAATAAATTAAAATTCAAGTATCTAAAATTAGATAAAGAATTTTAATTTATTTAATTATTTATTTAAATTCTATAACTCATTTCCACAATTATTACAGAATTTTGAATTTGCTGGATTCATATTTCCACATCTTTTACACATTTTGATATTTCCGCTATTATTTTCAACAGGAACTTCATTATTATTTTGTGTTGTTTCACTTACATCATTATAATTTTCAGTATTATTTTCCTCTGATTGATTTGAAACATTTTCTACATTATTTATATTCTCATTTAAATTTGTATTATTATTCTCAGTTTGCATATTACTGCTCGAATCTATATTATTGTTTACAGATTCATTTTCAGGTGCTACTTGTTGCTGTGGTTGTACTTGCTGTTGCATTGGTTGTTGTTGTGCTTGAGGTTGTTGATTTACTTGGTTTGAATAAGGATCATAATTTTGAGAATTTCCCTGCTCATTTTGATTTTGCCAAGCTGAATTTGCACTTCCTCCAATCATTCCTCCAGACATCATGTTCATCATTCCAATTCCCATAAATCCATTTGCAACACCATTTGCATTTTGTGCAGCATTTTCTACAGCATTAGCATAGGCATTTGTCATTCTTCCTTGTTGCATATAAGAATTTGAACTTAATTCATAATCATTTATCTTCTTCTCTGATTCTTCTTCAAGAGTTACTGATTCAACTGAAAAACTTACTAATCTTATTCCTCTTCTTCTTATTGGTTCATCAAATACTCTTTCGTCCATCATTTGTTTCATTTCATCAGTTTGACTTGGCATTTCCAAAACTGGAACTTTATGTTCTGCATTTCCTAATTCATTTAACACATTTTGAAATGAAGAAATAACCTCACTTCTAATTTGTTCGACTACTGATGATTTATAATATATATCTGCTGTTCCAGCTAGTTCTTGCATAAATACTGCTGGATTATCTAATTTAAATGTATATGTTCCATAGCAACGAACTTTTACACTTAAAGGTGATATTGTATTTGTCATTCTATTAGGTATTGGGTGTGACCAGTCTTGAAATGGTATAGGTGTAGAAGTTCCAAATTTATTATCCATTATTTCTTTTAAATTAAAATAAAATACCGCTTGTTGCTTTGATGTAGCACCATCAAATGTAAATCTTGTCCACATTTCTTTAAATGTATCTTTAAATTGTCCTGCAAAAAATGATGGTGAAGATGATGAATCGAATGTATATATACCATCTTCTGCTGTAGCATCAATTACCTTTCCATTATCGTATATAATAGCACATTGTCCCGGAGCAACAATTATTGTACTTCCACTTGTAATAACTCCTGTTGGTGTTGTTTTTCTCACCATTAATACATCTCCAGTCATGTTATCACAACGGATTGCTTCCTTCCATTGATCTCCAAATGTGCTTGAAATTGCACTTTGAGCTGCTTTAATTAATCCCATAATTTCCTCCTTTATATTATATATATTAGTTAAATTAATACCTTTTTAATTTTTTCTTGTTAAATTTGATAATACCCATCCATAATTATCTGTAGTTATTACACTATTGCAATACTCGCATCTTCCTGATGATGTAACAGTAGTGGGTGCTCCACAATTTGGGCAATTTGTTGTTTTTAAATCTGATTCTCCAGGCACTGTTTTTGCTCCTGTCGTTCTTATAAATGTTAAAGTATATGTGTGATAATATTCTTTTGATTTATCTCCTCTAATTACTTTTTTAGTTGATGCATCAATTATATAATCTCCCATTCTAGAATTTAAATCTATTTTTAAGATATCATTTCCTCCATATTGTTCAAATGTAAGAAAATGAACCCAATTTACACAAATTCTTTCCATTACATTAATTTGGTTATTTTTAATATAACCTTCTAACTGTGCCTTATGTTGCTCAAATAATTCTTTTGCTTCAAATGGTCTTATTTTTTCCCAGTCTCTATCTGTCCATGCGTTTTGTAATTTTACAAATACATCTCTTGCAAATCTTTCAAATTCATCTTTATTAAATTCTGGATCTATTTGTTTAACTTTATTTATTACTAAATTATCTTCATATATTTCATTTGTTCTTATATTATTTATGTTCATATTATAATTTTTATTTTTTCTATTTTTGCTTTTCAAAATTATAGAAAGCACAATTATAAAAATAATTATTGCAAATAAATTACCAAATCCGCCCAAAAAAATCGGAATAAAACTTAAACTTCCATCATAGCTAGAGCTACTTCCACTACTATAATCTGAGTCCCAATCCGAATCCCAACTCGATCCCCAATCTGAGTCCCATCCTCCTGAATCATAGTCTTCAAAACTTCCAACATCAGCATATATTGGTTTTGAATATAATAATATAATTAATATAGATAAAAATGTAAATTTCTTTATTTTTTCTTTCATTAGTTCTCTCTTTCAATAAATTATTTACATTATATACTAACTAATTTTTTAAGTCAATGTAAAACATAAAATAAATTACTTGCATATTATCCAGTTTTGCTTAATATTTCTTTTTTCATTTTTCCTATAATCTTTTTTTCTAATCTTGATATGTAACTTTGTGAAATTCCTAGCATGTCGGCAACTTCTTTTTGTGTTTTCTCATTTCCTGTAATAAATCCAAATCTAAGTTCCATAATATTTTTTTCTCTTTTGCTTAACTTTGATATTGATAACTTTAATAGTTTTTGGTCAACCTCATCTTCTAATCTCCTTGACGTTATATCTTCATCAGTTCCTAAAATATCTGATAATAAAAGTTCATTTCCATCGCCATCTTGATTCAGTGGTTCATCTATTGATATTTCACTTTTTATTCTGTTACTTCTTCTAAGATACATTAAGATTTCATTTTCTATACATCTTGATGCATAAGTTGCTAACTTAATTTTTTTACTCATATTAAATGTATTTATTGCTTTCATAAGACCTATTGTTCCAATTGAAACTAAATCTTCTATTCCTACACCTGTATTTTCAAATTTTTTTGCAATATATACAACTAGTCTTAGATTATGTTCAACTAAAACTTTTTTTGCTTTTTCATCTCCGTTTATCAAGTTTTAAAATTTCTCTTTCTTCTTCCTCCAAAGAAAGTGGAGCTGGTAAATTCTCATTTCCTCCAACATAATATATTTTTTCTATATCTTCAATATCAAAAATTTTATTATACATTTTGTTTAACATTTCTAATATTTTCATATTCTTTTCCTCCTTCAAATATTTCTAAACCAATTAGAGCAGAATAACTTTTACTAATCTTTTTATCATAAATTCCAATTATTACATTTTTCATTTTTATTGTATTTTCATTATGTTTAATTAATACATATTCCGGCTTTATGCCAATTAACATACCATTTTGCTTTCCAATTGATTTGAATGGTATAAATCTTATTTTTAGTTTTTCATCACCTCCTGTTAAATCATCAATATCTATAATTTTTTTCATAATTTCTTTTTCTACAATTATTACTGGTTTATTTGAAAGAGGATCTTTTAATGTATTTCCTGAATCTATATACCCTTTTGTTTTAACTTTTTTATTGTTAACAGATATTTCTAAATTGCAAATTAGGTCTTTTATTTTCATTTGACGTTTGTTTAAATTAAAAGAATACTGTATAATCAAAAAACCTATAGCTCCTGCGATTAATGTAATCTTCATCGGATATGTTCCTACTAGTACCCCATTCCTAAATGAAACATTTTGTGGAGATATCATATAAAGTAGTGCCAAAGCACAACCTCCTATTACAAATGATGCTAAATAAAATAACAATAAACTTTTTATTATTTGTTTAATATTTTCATTATTAAAAGCAATATAAATCATAATTATTGATAACAGTATTTTCATAAAAAAGCTTGAATAAATAGGGATAATATTCATATATGTTACTATTGCATATAATGCCCCTAAGGTACTTGATATAATTAATTTAAAGTTCTTCATCTTTATTTTTTGTACAAAACCAGTTGCGTAAAGGATTATGTAATTCATTAATGTATTTTCAATAAATACTATATCTAAATAAATCGTCATGTCCTTTATTTTAGTACGTTGTGTTTAAAAAAACTGTCATTTTTTGATATACAAGCAAAAAAAAGATTTGCCTTTTTAGACAAATCTTTTTTTTATTTTATATTTTAAATTTTTTTATGACCTTTTTATCTTAAATATCTCTTAATTTATTATATTTTCTATATACAAATATTACTATACCTGCTAAAGATACTATCATAACTCCTAGTCCAATACCTGTACCTGTTTGTGGTATTTCTCCCTTTGCTGTTGTATCATCTTTTTTATTTGTGTTTCCAGAGTTATTTTCTGACTGCTGAGGTTTATTTGTTGAAGTATTATTTTTATCTGTGTTACTAGTATTTGGCTTTTCATTAGAAGGTTTTGCAATATATTGATATTTTATATTTGTTCCAATAGCATATTCTGCGATTTTAGAACCTTCATAACAATAAATAGTTAATTCATCAATATGATTATTAAATACAGAATCCTTTGTTTTATCTAATGTAAACCAACCTATATCAGTACAATTATCTAAAATTGTTACTTTTTTCAAATTTTT
>CANQMY010000093.1 GCA_947625075.1 uncultured Clostridia bacterium | reverse complement strand
AACTCTAATTAGTTATATTGTAATTATGTCTATATACGAATTTAATTCATATTCAAAAGAGGCATATGAATATCTTGATGAGATAGCTAAAAATGTTATAAAAGAAGGTGAGAGTATTGACTTGCTGGCAATACCTAAGAACATTAAGTATGAGATAACAGGCAATAATAATGAAATTATATTAAAATTATACCAAAATGATGATAGCAATATATTTGATATTTCTCCAAATATTACTGTTAAACTATCAAATAAATTTAATATAATTTCAGAAAAGTCAAACTTTTCATCAGAAAGAGGATATGCAATTGAAGTAAAATTTAATACATTATTATTATTGGTGGGTATAACAACTTTGCTATCGTTTATAATTGTATTTTTGATACCAATTTGTCCTGGAGTATTTGCTTTTATATTCAAACTGCATAAAAAAATTGCATAAAAAAATTTCATAAAAAATCGTGGGAGCATCGCTCCCACTTTTTATTTTGAAGTGTTATTAAAAATTTCAGGTCCTAAAATTTTTACTGTTCTGTCAAGTTCAGTTTTTGCTAAATCATACATAGTTTTATTCCAATTACCAGTACCAGCTTCATATTCAGAAATAATATTTTCAATATCTAAAAGTTCATATCTATCATTTCCATTATTATTTGGATTTCCACCAGTAGTATTATCAAAAACATAAATTGGAGTGTATGTTGCATTATCTATAGTTATTTTTCCAGTTTCACCATCTTTTCTGACTTGTACATTTAAAATAAGAGTGTTTCTTGTATTTGCAAAAGTTTGTGCAGAGAAAAAGTTACCCATAGAATATATTACAAAACCAGTTTTAGTACTACCATCTTCCATAGTTACAGTTTTCATTTCCATAGGTTCTAGTACATGAGGATGACAACCTAAGATAACTTGTACATCATTTTTTATTAAAAATTCAGCTAAATCAATTTGAGTATCATTTGGAGATGTATGATATTCGTCGCCCCAGTGCATACTAACACATATAAGTTCAGCACCTTCTGATTTTGCTTGATCAATTTTAGACTTTATTAAATCTTTATCAATTAAATTTACGCAAAATTCTTTTCCACTTGGAACAGGAATTCCATTAGTTCCATAAGTAAAAGCTAAAAATGCAGTTTTAATTCCATTTAAATTTTTTATTAGAACTTTATCTTGCTCTGCCTGATTTCTAGCAGAACCAGTGTGCTCTAAACCTGCATCATCTAAATAAGTTAAAGTAGACTCCAGTCCAGAAAATCCTAAATCTAAAGTGTGATTGTTTGCAGTAGTCATTACATCTAAACCAAGCTCCTTAAGGTCTATTGCCAAATGTTCTGGAGTATTAAAAGTAGGATATCCACTATATCCTCTTGAAGGACCTGCAAGTGTTGCTTCTAAGTTTCCAACAGCAACAGTTGCGTTTTCAAAATATTTTGTGACATATTTAAACATTGGAGAAAAATCATAAATTCCAGTAGAGCTATCATAAGCATCTTTAAAATTTTGACTATGACATAATGTATCACCAATTGCAACGATATTAATTACTTTATCATCAGGAATTTGTGCTTCATAAGTAAGTAAAGCATTAGAGTCATCTGATATGCTTTGAGAATTTCTAAGAATTAATTTTGTAACAACATCAAAAGTACCATATGCTAAAATTATGACAATTGCTAAAAACGCTAATACTTTAAGATAATTTATCTTGTTTTTACGAGATTTTGACATAAAAATAATCCTCCTTAAATTTTATAAATATAGAATATCATTAAATTTAGTTTAAATCAATAAAAAATGTATAAATTTCCTTTTTATGAAAATAATAAAAGTATTATATCTATAGAAAATTCAAGGAGGAAGCTATAAAATGAAAGCTACTGGAGTAGTTAGAAGAATTGATGATTTAGGAAGAATCGTTATTCCAAAAGAAATTAGAAAAACACTTAGAATAAAAGAAGGAAGTCCTTTAGAAATATTTACAGAAAAAGAAGGAGATATCATTTTAAGGAAATATTCTCCAATAGGAGAAATATCATCTTTTTCATCAGAATACGCAGAAAGTTTAGCAAAAATAACAGATCTAATTGCAATAATAACTGATAAGGATATTGTGATAGCTTGTTCTGGAACTCAGAAAAAGGATTTATTAGAGCAAAAGATAAGTTCAGAATTAGAAAAAATAATTGATAAAAGAGAAAGTATAGTTACAGATGATAAGTCAGCAATATTGATTACTGAAAAGGGAAATAAAGAAAAAGAATGTAAATCTCAAGTAATAGTTCCAATAATATCAGATAGTGAAGTAACAGGAAGTGTTATATTAATTGCAAAAGAAAATGAAATGAAATTAGGAAAAAATGAAGAAAAAATTGCAAAGATTGCATCAAGTTTTTTAGCTAATCAAATGGAAATATAATAGATTAAAAACTAACTATAATTTTTATAGTTAGTTTTTTAGTTAAAGATTTTAAAATTAAATTATTTTTTATAAATATTGCAAAAAAGCTTAAACTATAGTAAAATATGGAAAGAAAAATAAAGTTTATAGGAAACTTAAAACCTAAATTGAATTTAAAGGAAAAAGCAAAATGAAAAAATTTTATTTAACAACTCCAATATATTATCCAAGTGGAAAATTTCATATAGGAACTGCATATACAGAAGTATTAGCAGATTTTATAAAAAAATATAAAAAGATGCAAGGGTATGATACTTTTTTGCTTACTGGTACAGATGAACATGGACAAAAAATTCAAGATAAAGCAAAAGAAGAAGGAAAAAATCCAAAAGAGTATGTAGATATTCAAGCAGAAAGTGCAATGAAATTATGGAAAGAAATGAATATAGATTATGACAAATTTATGAGAACAACGGACAAATATCATGAAATAGCAGTTCAAAAAATATTTGAAAGATTTTTAGCACAAGGAGATATTTATAAAGGTGAATATGAAGGTTGGTATTGCAAACCTTGTGAAAGCTACTTTACTGAAACTCAATTAGTAGATGGAAAATGTCCAGACTGTGGAAGAGAAGTTAGTAAAATGAAAGAAGAAGCATATTTTTTTAATATGAAAAAATATGCAGATAAGCTTTTAAAATATTATAATGATAATCCGGATTTTATAAAACCTGAGTTTAGAAAAAATGAAATGATTAATAATTTTATAAAACCTGGGTTAGAAGATTTGTGCGTTACAAGAACATCTTTTTCTTGGGGAATTCAAGTTCCAAGTGATCCAAAACATGTAATTTATGTATGGTTAGATGCTCTTACAAACTATATAACAGCATTAGGATATACATCAGATAATGAAGAATTATATAATAAATTTTGGCCAGCAGATCTTCATATAGTTGGAAAAGATATTGCAAGATTTCACTTAATTTATTGGCCTATATTTTTAATGGCACTTAATATTCCACTTCCAAAAACGATATTAGTTCATAATTGGTATACAATGAAAGATGGAAAAATGTCAAAATCAAAAGGAAATGTTATTTATCCAGAACAATTAATTGAAAGATATGGACTAGATGCAACAAAATACTATTTGTTAAGAGAAATACCAATATCAACAGATGGAATGTTTACACCAGAAGGTTTCATAGAAAGATATAATTCAGATTTATGTAATGATTTAAGTAATCTATTAAATAGAACAGTATCAATGGTAAATAAATATTTTGAAGGATATGTTCCAAAATATAATGGAATTCAAAATAGTGTTGATGAAAGCATAGAAAATGATGCTAAAAATACAGTTAAAACATTTGAAAATTATATGGAAAATTATGAAATTGCAAATTCAATTCAAACAATTTGGAATTTTATATCAAGAAGTAATAAATATATAGATGAAACTTCTCCTTGGAATTTAGCAAAAGAAATGAATGAAAATCAAGAAAAATTGAAATCATCAATATATCACTTAATTGCTAATTTAAAACAAATAGCAATTATGATTAGACCATTTATGGAAAGCACATCAGATAATATTTTACGACAAATAGGAATTGAAAAAGAAAATATAAATTGGGATTCATTGAATGATTATGAAAAAATAGAAGGAATTAAAGTTATTGAAAAGGGTGAACCAATTTTCATGAGATTAAATCAGGAAGAGGAAGTACAGTATATTAAAGATTTAATGAAAAAATAAATAGTAAATTATATATTATGTTATTAAATTTGTTTAAAAAGCTTGAAAAAATGTGGAATTTGTGTTAATAATATATTATATAGTAAAATCCAATAACAAAGCAAAGTAGATAAATGGAAAACATATTTTAGAGAGGTGGAAATAAGCTGGGAAACACTATATGTCATTTATTGAAATTTCACTTTGTAGGAGTCTTTTTGAAATATATATATAAATTAGAAAAGAACGGTGGCAAACGTTATAGCTAAAATGAGGCTGATTAGAAAGATAAATCAGTAAAATTAGGTGGTACAGAGAAAACAAGCAGTTATCTCCCTATGAGGGAGAATAACTGCTTATTTGTTATTATACAATCAAAGTAGTAGAAAGGTTTATAGGTATAACCTAAAAAAACCTAAATATATTTACAAGGAAAATTAAAATGGAAGAAGAAATAACTAAAATTAAAGAAGATGCATTGAAAGAAATAGAAAGTGCAGAAAATCTTAAAGAATTAGAAGATGTAAAAGTAAAATATCTTGGTAAAAAGGGAAAATTAACAAGTATTTTAAAAATGATGGGAACATTATCAAAAGAAGAAAGACCAAAAATGGGAAGTTTAGTAAATACAGCAAAAGAAGAAATAGAAGAAAAAATAAATAAAAATGTTGAAGTTAAAAAATCAGAAGAACTTGCAAAAAAACTAGAATCAGAAAAAATAGATGTAACACTTCCAGCAGAAAAAAATATACGTGGAAGCAAACATCCTCTTAATAGAGTAATTGAAGAGATAGAAGATTTATTTGTTTCTATGGGATATGATGTAATATCTGGTCCAGAGCTTGAAACAGATGAATATTGTTTTGAAAGATTAAATTTACCAAAAGGACATCC
>CANQMY010000092.1 GCA_947625075.1 uncultured Clostridia bacterium | reverse complement strand
AATATCCTTCCTTAGATGTTTGTATAAAATCATTATGCAAATCATCTGTATTAGCATGTGCTATTGCATGAACTATACCATCTAATTTTCCGTTTTCTTTTTTTATTTTTTCAAATAATTCTTTTACAACTTCATCTTCAGATGCTTCATCACATACATAAGCTTTTGCACCTTTAAAGTCTTTTATCAATTCTTCTATCTTAGGTCTGTTATCCTCGCCCATAAATGTAACTATGATTTTTGCTCCGTTTTCATATGCTGATTTTGCTATCCCATAAGCTATTGACCATTTATTTCTTAATCCCATTATCAATATTTTCTTATCTTTTAAAATCATTTTTTCCTCCAAATACTATAATTTATTTGTATTCTTTAAATTCACCAATTTGTCTAAATTTTTGATATCTTTGTTCTACTATTTCATTTTTGCTAAGAGACAAAAGATTTTTTATTTCTTTTAAAATTTCATTTTTTAGATTAGAAGCTATTTTTTCAAAATCTTCATCTTCTTTAATAATTTTATCAACTATCTTAAAATCATACAAGTCTTTTGCTGTTAATTTCATTTTTTCTGCTGCTTCTTTTACTTTAGTACTATCTTTCCATAAAATACTTGCATATCCTTCTGGTGAAAGTATTGAATATATTGCGTTTTCAAGCATAAAAATTTTATTTCCTATGCTTATTGCTAATGCTCCTCCACTTGAACCTTCTCCTATTACTATAGTTATAATTGGTACTTTAATTTTTGACATTTCAAACATTGATTTAGCTATAGCTTCACCGTTGTCCTCTCTGCTCTGCTCCTATTCCTGGATATGCTCCTTTAGTATCTACAAATGTAATTATTGGTCTATTAAATTTATCAGCTTGTTTCATTAACCTTATTGCTTTTCTATAACTTTCAGGATTAGGCATTCCAAAATTTCTTTTTATATTTTCTTTAGTATTTCTTCCTTTCTGTTCTGCAATTATAGTAAAATTTTGATTGCCTATTCTTGCTAATCCGCATATAGTAGCAGGATCATCTCTAAATAATCTATCTCCATGTAATTCTATAAATTCATCAAATATTTTTTCAATATAATCTAATGATGTTTTCCTATTTGGATTTCTTGCAATTTCAACTCTATCCCAAGCTGTAATGATTTCTTTATTAGATGATTTAATCTCTTGCATTATTCCTTACCTCCATAACCATTAAGTATAAGAAGTCTTGATATAATTTCTTTCATTTCAGTTCTTTCAACAATTCTATCTACAAAACCATTTTCTAACATAAATTCAGCTGTTTGGAATCCTTCTGGTAATTTTTCTCCTATAGTTTGCTCTATTACTCTTTGACCAGCAAATCCAATCATTGCTCCAGGCTCTGCTAAGATAATATCTCCAAGTGATGCAAATGAAGCTGTAACTCCTCCATAAGTAGGGTCTGTAAGTACTGATATATATAATTTACCTGACTTATCTAATTTAGCTAATGCTTCTGTTACTTTTGCCATCTGCATAAGAGATATTATACCTTCTTGCATTCTTGCTCCACCAGAACATGAAAATATAATTATTGGAAGATTTAATTTTATAGCTTTTTCGATTGAATATGTTAGTTTTTCTCCAACTACACTTCCCATACTTGCCATAAAGAAGTTACTATCCATTACACATAAAATAGCTTTTATATTATTAATAGTACAAATTCCACATTTTACCGCTTCATCAATTTTAGTTTTTTCTCTTACATTTTTTAATTTTTCATCATATTCCTTTAACTTAAGTGGGTTCACTGTATCTATTTTTAAATCAAATTCTTTAAAGGAATCTTTATCTGCAATTTGTTCAATTCTCTCTATACATGAAATTCTAAAATAATGCTTACAATATGGACAAATACCATAATTGTCTTTCAAAACATCTTTATAAATTATTTCTTTGCATTTATCGCATTTAACCCATTTGTCTGCAGGTATATCAACTTTGTTTTCTCTTTTTATTAACGAATTATCTTCTCTTTTTTTTATTTTGTCAACAATCATTATATTAATCCCTTTCTATAGATTAACACTTTTAACTTTTTATTTTCAATTAATTATTTTTACTTTAATATTTCTTTTTCAATAAATGATGTATCGTAATTTCCTCTAATAAATGATAAGTTTTTTAATATACTAAGTAAAAAATCTACATTTGTATCTACACCTTCTATTACTAATTCTTCTAATGCTCTTTTCATTTTTGCTATTGCTTCATTTCTATTTGCTCCATGTGCAATTATTTTTGCTATCATTGAATCATAATCTGGAGGAATTACATATCCATCATAAATTGCTGTATCTACTCTAATACCGTTTCCTCCTGGAAGATTAAGACCTGTTATTTTTCCAGGACTTGGTCTAAAATTTTTTGATGGATTTTCTGCATTTATTCTGCATTCTATTGAATGACCTGTTATTTCTATTTTATTTTGTTTATATCTTAATTTTTCTCCAGCAGCAATTCTTATTTGTTCTTTTATTAAATCTATTCCTGTATTTTCTTCCGTTACAGGATGTTCTACTTGTATTCTAGTATTCATTTCCATAAAATAAAAGTTTTTATTTTCATCAACTAAAAATTCTATTGTTCCTGCATTTGTATATCCAGAAACTTTTACAGCTTTAACTGCTGTTTCTCCAAGTTTTGTTCTTAATTTTACATCAATTATATTAGATGGTGCTTCTTCTAATACTTTTTGGTGTCTTCTTTGTATTGTACAATCTCTTTCTCCTAAATATACAACATTTCCATATTCATCCGCTAAAATTTGAACTTCAATATGTCTTGGATTTTTTATATATTTTTCTATATATATTTCATCATCTGAAAAGGATTCTTTTGCTTCTTGTTTTACTAAATTATAATTATCTTCTAATTCTTCTTTTGTTTCTACTATTCTTATTCCTTTTCCTCCGCCACCACTCGAAGCTTTAAGCATTACAGGAAATCCTATTTTTTCTGATATTTTTAAACAATCATCATAACTTTTTACACTTCCATCTGATCCCGGTATTACTGGAATTCCTGCTTTTCTCATCATTTCTTTACTATTTGCTTTATTTCCCATCAAATCTATAACTTTATATGATGGGCCTATAAATTTTATATTTGATTCTTCACACATTTTTGCAAAACTGCTATTTTCAGCTAAAAATCCAAAACCAGGATGTATGCTATCTGCACCTGTTATATTTGCTGCTTCTAATATACTTTTTATATTTAAATAGCTTTTTGTAGATTTAGCAGGTCCTATACAAATTGCTTCATCAGCTAAACGAGTATGCATAGAATCTTTATCTACTTCTGAATATACAGCTACTGTTTTTATATTCATTTCTTTACAAGCTCTAATTATTCTAACAGCTATTTCTCCTCTGTTAGCTATTAATATCTTGTTCATCTTTTTTTCCTTTCTATTTCTATACAACCGCAAATGTTAGCTCTCCTTTTGCAGCTAACACTCCATCTACAGTTGCTATTGCTTCTCCTATACCAATTGGACCTTTCCTTTTTATTATTTTTACTTCTAATTTTAGTCTATCTCCTGGAACAACCATTTTCTTAAATTTCATTTTATCTATTCCACCAAATAAAGCATTTTTTCCCTTATTTTCTTCCATAGATAAAATAGCTACAGCTCCTGCCTGAGCTAAGCTTTCAGTAATTAGTACTCCTGGCATTATTGGATTACCTGGAAAATGACCTTTAAAATACCATTCATCTTCACTTACATTTTTATATGCAATAGTGCTTTCACCTGGTACAAAGCTTTCAACCTCATCTATCATTAAAAATGGTTCTCTTTGAGGAATTATTTTTTTTATTTCTTCTTTATTAAGCATTTATTAGTCCTTTCTTTTTAATTAAATAATCCTAAAAAGTGGTTTTCCATATTCTACAGGATCTCCATCTTTTACATAAATTTCTGCTATTTTACCACTATATTCTGATTCAATTTCATTCATTAATTTCATAGCTTCAATAATGCATAATATACTTCCCTGTTTTACCTCACTTCCAACTTCAACATAAGGATGACTTGTTGGAGATGGTTTAAGATAAAATGTTCCAACCATTGGAGCTTTTACTATATTTCCCTCTATAGTTTCTTTCTTTGGACTATCCTTTTTTTCATCTTTCTCAATTTTTTCATTTTCTTCTAATACTTTACTTGTAACAACTTCTTTTACTATAGTGTTTTCTTTTTTCTCCATTTTAATTTTTACACCATCTGGAAATTCTATGTCTATTGAACTCAATTTTGAATTTCCCATATCGTCCATTAGTTGTTTTATTTTTTCATATTCCATTTTATTTACCTCCTATATTATTTTTTATATTTTTTTATTATTATACTTGCATTATGACCACCAAATCCTAATGAATTAGACATTACATATGTTAAGTCTTTATTCATATTTTTATTTGGTACAACATTCAAATCACATTCTTCATCTTTTACTTTATAATTAATTGTTGCTGGTACCAATGAATTTTCTATTGCTTTTATACATACTATTGCCTCTACTGCACCTGCTGCACCTAAAAGATGTCCAGTATTTCCCTTAGTAGAACTTACTAAAAGACTATTTTTTAATGATTCAGCATTTCCTTCATCTTCTATAACTTGTTTTATTGCTTTACTTTCAGTAGAATCGTTTAAACATGTTGATGTTCCATGTGCATTAATATAGTCAATATCTTTGATTGTAATTTTTGCATCTTGCAATGCTCTTTCCATAGCTCTTGTAGCACCATCACCTGTAGGATCTGGAGATGTTATATGATATGCATCTGATGTTGCACCATATCCTACTATTTCTGCATATATTTTTGCATTTCTTTTTAGTGCATGTTCTAAATCTTCTAAAACAATTACTCCTGCACCTTCACCCATTACAAATCCTGATCTTTCCTTGTCAAATGGAATTGATGCTCTTGTTTTGTCTTCTGATGATGAAAGTGCTTTCATATTTTCAAATCCAGCAATTCCTACTTTACAAATTGGTGCTTCAGTACCACCTGCCAAAATCACATCTTCAAAACCATTCTTTATGGTC
>CANQMY010000091.1 GCA_947625075.1 uncultured Clostridia bacterium | reverse complement strand
CCTCCTTCCCAAGGCCATGGATTTGATATCCATCTCCAACTATTACAAGGACAATACATTGTAAGTGGCCCATAATTCTTTTCATAAATGTCTACATATTTCTTTAATTCTCTCGTATATTCATTATGAAGCTTTAAAGCTTTTTCATCGTCTTTATGAGTATCTAAATATAAAGTTAAATCATTAACTGCAAAAGCATAACTTTGAATCATATTCATTAATTCTTGCTTTGATAAATTATTTTCTTCATTATTTATAACGCAATTATAAGGCATTTGGACATCTCCCTTCATTATAAGTTGCATTTCTTAGATATTCAATTTCTTCCATTCCTTGACCTGCTGTATAAGGACTAACAAGTTCAGGATATAAAGATCCCATTTTTAGTGCTACATTAGGTTTAAATGTAGTATCTATATATTGAATTGGAACATAACTTTGTCCATACATATAGTTTTCTGGAAATACTGATGGATCATTAAAACCACAACTACATTTATCATTCATGTTACTATTTTGATTATTAATTGTAATCATTTGACTATTTTGTCTACATGAATTACAACATTTGCATTTATACATTATTTTCCTCCTTTTTTATATACTATATTTTATGGTAACAATAATTTAAATGTTACTATTTTGTATAATTACATTTTTTCTTTACAACATTTATTAAATATTACCACTTGCCAACTAAAAAAGGTTAGCAAATTTTGCTAACCTTTTTATCTTATTTTAATTATATATTATATTTTTATAATTCCTCCAATAGTTTGATTTATTGGACATTTATTGATTGACACTATTTTGTCTCCACCTGAAATTACTATTATATCTCCTTTTTCAAGTATATCTTGAGATTTTAATTTTTCAATTCCATCTTCAATTGTCTTATTTATTGTTTCTCTTGGTTCAATATATATAGGAGTTACATTCCATGTTAAAGATAACTGATTAAATGTTTTTACATTATCTGTAATTGCTAAAATTGGGCACCCTGCTCCTAAACCTGATAAATATCTTGCAGAATTACCTGTATGTGTATAACAAACAATTGCAACTGCATTCATAGTTTTAGCTGTTATACAATTAGCATAAGCAACATTTTTTTCTAATGTATCTAACTCAATACTCTCATTCATATCAAATCTTTTCCAATATCCTATATCTGGCTCTACTCTTCTTGCAATTTTATCCATAGTTTTAACACACTCTACAGGATATTCACCTAAAGCACATTCACCTGAAAGCATTATCGCACTTGTTCTGTCATATATAGCATTTGCAACATCACTTGCTTCTGCTCTTGTAGGAAGAGGAGCATGTGTCATTGATTCTAACATTTGTGTTGCCGTTATTGTTTCTTTACTTGATTTATTACATAATTTTATAATTTTCTTTTGTAAAATAGGAGGTTCTGTAAAATCAGTTTCAGTAGCTAAATCTCCACGAGCAATCATCTGAGCATCTGATACTTCTATAATTTCTTCTAGATTTTGTACACCTTCAATGTTTTCAATTTTTGTTATTATTTTTATATCTTTTCCACCATTTTCATCTAATACTTTTCTAACTTGTTCTACATCATCTTTATTTCTTGCAAAAGACATTGCAACAAAATCATAATCATGTTCACATGCTGTTTTTAAATCTTCAATATCTTTTTCTTTTAATGCTGGAAGTTTTACTGCTGTTCCTGGTAAATTAATTGTTTTTCTGCTTCCTAAACCATTTCCATGTACAACAGTACAAATTATATCTTTATCTTGTATCTCATCAACTACTAATTGAATTGCTCCGTCATCTATTAAAACTTTTGCACCTGGAGCTACATCTTTATATAATTCTTTATATGAAACTGATACCCTATCTTTATTTCCTAAAATATCTTCATTTACTAATGTAAATTTTTGTCCATCTTCTAATTGTATTTTTTCATTTACATTTTCTAACTTTCCTGTTCTAATTTCTGGTCCTTGCATATCAAGAACAAGCGCAATTGGTAAGTCCATTTCTTTTCTTAATCTTAAAATTTCTTCTGTTTTTTCTTTTTGCTCTTCCCAGCTTCCATGTGAATAATTTATTCTTGTTACATTTAATCCAGCTTCAAATAATTCTTTTAATCTATGTTCACTAGCTGGTCCAATTGTTCCTACAATCTTAGTTTTTCTTAATATTTTTTTCATATTTTTTATGACCTCCATTATCATATTGTTAATATTTAATTAATAAGCAGAAATTATTATAACATTATATTATACTTAATTCAACTATTTTTTACGTAAAGTTTTATTTTTATTAATTAAAATAACTTCCTTAAATACAAAGGAAGCTATTTTTGATTATTCGCTAATCCATTTTATTAAATTTAAGTTTGCCCAATCTAATAACATATTATTCTTTGGAATTGCTCTAAAAGTATATCCATAATCTCCACCTGCTTTTAATTCAATTTCTGTAATAAATTTATATTTATTATCTTCTTTATTTTTTTCAAGTTCCATTGTTTTTATTTGTATATCATCTACTACACCATTTTTATCAATTTTTCCATAGAATGCTTGCATTTCTATATTATCTATTTTTATAATATCATTCGTAAGTTCTACAAAACATTCTACTGTAATTTTATTACCAGCATCTATTGTAACATTATTACAGTTTGATTTATTTTGTGTTATTTTGATATTCTTCCAGTGCTTTGTAATAATATTTTTCCAATTTTCATATTCTAATACATTATTTAAATCTTTATAATATTTTTTTCCTAAATCACATAGTGGAATATAAAATTTTTCTAAATATTCTTGTAACATTCTAGATGTACTATATTTTCCCGCATTTGAAACTATACAATTTTTCATAACTTCAAGCCATTCATCTGAATAACCTTTTTGATTTTTTGAATAGTACATTGGAATAATTTTATTTTCTAAAATATTATATAAACTTTTTGCATCTTCATCATCTTGTGCATCATAACTTTGATAATCATTATTGTTTCCAATTGCCCATCCATTTTTTTGATTATATCCTTCTGCCCACCATCCATCTAATACACTAAAATTTATTACTCCATTTATTGCTGCTTTTTGTCCACTTGTTCCAGATGCTTCTAATGGTCTTCTAGGATTATTTAACCAAACATCAACACCTGATATTAAATATCTTGACATACCTATATTGTAATTTTCTAAAACAAATATTTTTCCTTTAAATTGTGGTTTTAGCGATAATTCATGAATATACCTTATTAATTCCTGTCCTTCTAAATCTTGTGGGTGAGCTTTACCTGCAAATATAATTTGAATAGGCATATTTTTTTCATTAAATATTTTAGTAATTCTCTCAAGATCTCTAAATATTAAAGTTGCTCTTTTATAAGTTGCAAATCTTCTTGCAAAACCTATAGTTAATACATTAGGATCAAGACCTCCTACTACTTTTTCTATTTCATCATAAGAGTAATTTGATCTTCTTAATCTATTTGTAGTATTTTCTTTAACAATTTTTAATAATTTTTCTTTTCTAGATATATGTATTTTCCATAATTCTTCATTAGGTATTTTATATATATCTTTCCATACTTCATCATATTGTATATTATCTTGCCAATATGGTCTTAAATATCCATTAAATAAATCTTTCATTGTTGGTGCAAGCCAAGTACATGTATGTACCCCATTTGTAACATAATCTATAGGAGTTTCATTTGATGGAATTGAAGACCACACTTCTGTAAATAATTCTCTTGAAACTGCTCCATGCAATTTACTAACGCCATTCTTTTTTCCTGCTATTTTTAGTGCTAAAATTGCCATATTAAATGAGCTTTTTTCAGTATCATTTGGTTTCATTCCTAATTCTAAAAATTCTTCTTTATTAATTCCTAGTTTCGTCCAAAACTTATCAAAATATTTTAGCATTAATTCTATTGGAAATATATCATTTCCAGCTGGAACTGGTGTATGTGTTGTAAACACAGTTTTTGATGTTACAATATCTTTAGCAATATTAAATGAAAGTTCTTTTGTTTTTACTATATTTTTTATAAGCTCTAATGTTAAAAATGCTGAATGTCCCTCATTCATATGATATACACTAGGATTATAACCAAGAGCATCAATTAAACTTACTCCTGCCATTCCTAATACCATTTCCTGCTGTATTCTTCTTTCCTGATCTCCTCCATAAAGAGTTGTTGTTATATCTCTATATTCTTCAATATTTTCATCAAAATCAGAATCCATCAAATATAATTTAATTCTTCCAACATCTATTTCCCACACTCTTAAAGAAAGTTTCTTTAAAGGCAATTTTAATGATATTATTAAATCTTTACCATTTTTATCTTTTACAGGTTTAAGTGGCAAACAATTTATATCAATATCTCTATATAAAGTTTTTTGATGACCTTGACCATCTATTTCTTGATGGAAATATCCTTTCTTATATAAAAGTCCAACTGCTACCATTGGAACTCCTAAATCACTTGCAGATTTTAAGTAATCTCCTGATAAAATTCCTAGTCCTCCTGCATACATTGGTATTGTTTCATCTAAACCATACTCTGCTGAAAAATATGCTATAACATCTTCTTTGTTTTCAGGATATTTTTTTGAAAACCAAGTTGACTTTGAGTTCATATAATTCTCAAAATCACTTACTATTTTATCATATTGTTTTAAAAATTCTTCATCTTTTGATGCCCATTCTAATTTTTCTTGTGAAACCAATTTTAAAAATTTTACCGGACTTTTTTCACATTTTTCCCACAAATCTATATCTAAATCTTTAAATAACCTTAAAAATTCTGTATTCCATGACCACCACATGTTATAAGAAATATCATATAACTTTCCTATTCTTTTTGGAAGCTGTGATATTACTGTTACTTTATTAAATATATATGACATATTTTCCTCCTTAGTAACCCTAAAAATTTTATCTAATTGTATAAAAATTATTATTTATTTTACATATTTTTTCATTTAATATTATCCCTTAACGCAAGTTTTTTGTCAATGACTTTTTGGTATTTGTAAAAATAATTTTTATAAAAAAACTACTCTAAAAAGAGTAGTTAAAAT
>CANQMY010000090.1 GCA_947625075.1 uncultured Clostridia bacterium | reverse complement strand
GATTACATATGAAAATTTTATATGCAATCTCTTTTTATTTACGGAAATAATAAAAAAGAGGGTAAATATATTGCAATAAAATTGAATTAGTGATATAAAATAAACAGGAGAATTATATGAAAAATATAAAAGACTACAATTTAGACAGTTTAAAAGAAGAACTTAAAAACTTAGGGGAAAAGGAATTTAGAGCAGAACAAATTTTTAAATGGTTATATATTGATAAAGTAAAAAGCTTTGATGAAATGACAAATTTATCTTTAGATTTAAGAAAAATCTTAAAAGAAAATTATGATATATGTAATTTTAAAATAGTAAAAAAGCTTGAATCCGTAGATGGAACAAAAAAATATTTATTTGAACTTTCAGATGGAAATGCAATAGAATCAGTTTTGATGGAATATCATTTTGGAAAAACGATTTGTGTTTCTTCTCAAGTTGGTTGCAAAATGGGATGTAAATTTTGTGCATCAACAGGAATTCCTTTTGAGAGAAATTTAACATCTGGGGAAATTGTTGAACAAATAATTGCTGTAGAGCAAGATATTAATACAAAAATATCAAATGTAGTATTTATGGGAATAGGCGAACCAATGGATAACTACGACAATGTTTTAAATGCAATAGGAATTTTAAATAATCCTAAAGGTATTGGAATTGGAGCAAGACATATAAGTATATCTACAAGTGGAATAGTACCAAGAATATATGATTTAGCTGATAAAAATATACAGTGTACATTATCAATATCTTTACATAGTGCAAATAATATAACTCGTTCAAGTATGATGCCAGTAAATAATGCATATAATATAGAGGAATTAATAAAAGCTTGTAAATATTATATAGAAAAAACAAATAAAAGAATATCTTTTGAATATGCTTTAGCAAAAGATAATAATGATAATTTAAAAGCAGCTGACGAATTAATTAATTTAATTAAAGGAATGCTTTGTCACGTAAATTTAATTCCAATAAATAAGATTGAAAATGGAAAATATACTAAAAGTTCATTAGAAAATATAATTAAATTTAGAGATTATTTAAATGCACATGGTATAGTTGCAACGATTAGACGTGAATTAGGTTCAGATATTAATGCTGCTTGCGGACAGCTTAGAAGAAAAAATTTAAAAGAAACATCAATATAGATAAAGCAATAATTAAAAGTATATTAGGAGGAATAATTAATGACAAAAGCTTTTGCAACTTCTGATGTGGGAAAAGCTAGAGAAATTAATGAAGATTATTTTTATATAAGTTACCCTAATGATGATCCACAGTTATTTATTTTGGCTGATGGAATGGGTGGATATAATGGAGGAGAAATAGCAAGTAAGCTAGCAGTAACTTCTGCCAAAAATTATATTTTAACAAATTATGATAAAAATAAAACAGAAAAAGATGATTTATTAAATTTATTAAAAAGTAGTATTCAATATGCAAATATGATAGTTTTTGAAAAAGCTAAAGAAAACTTAGAAATTAGTAATATGGGAACAACTTTAGATATATGTTTGATATATCAAAATAAAGCTTTTATCTCACATATAGGAGATAGTAGAATTTATAGAATACGTAAAGAAACAATAAGAAAACTTACAAAAGATCATAGTTATGTTCAACAGCTAGTGGATGAAGGAAAAATTACTAAGGAAGAAAGTATGAAGCATCCAAAGAAAAATATGCTTATGAAAGCTCTTGGATGTACAACGTATGTAGAACCAGATGTAACAGTTCATGGATTCATTAATGGAGACACAATACTTATGTGCTCAGATGGTTTAACTAATATGGTTTCAGAATTAGAAATAAGAGAAATCATCAATGATAATCCAGCAGATGCAACTAAATTATTAGTACAAAGAGCAAATGACCTAGGTGGAAATGACAATATAACTGCAATAATCATAAGGTAAGGAGATTGATTATGAACTTAATAGGTAAAATAATAGGGAATAGGTATGAAATCTTAGAAGAAGCTGGAAATGGCGGAATGGCAACAGTTTTTAAAGCTAAAGATCATGTTCTTAATAGATATGTAGCTGTTAAGGTATTAAAAGATGAATATACTACAGATACAGACTTTATAAAAAGATTTAATACAGAAGCACAGTCAGCAGCAGGACTTTCACATGCAAATATAGTTTCAATCTATGATGTAGGTTATGAAGAAGAAAATAATTTATATTACATAGTAATGGAATTAGTAAAAGGAAAAACTTTAAAACAAATTATAAAAAAAGATGGAGTAATTTCTTGGAAATGGGCAGTAAATATTGCAATGCAAATAGCATCAGCATTAGAAGAAGCTCATAAGAATGGAATAGTTCATAGAGATATTAAGCCACACAATATAATAATTACAGAAGATGGAATTGCTAAAGTTACAGATTTTGGAATAGCAAAGGCAGTTTCAAATTCAACTATAACAGCTTTTGGAACAACAATAGGATCAGTACATTATTTTTCTCCAGAACAAGCAAAAGGAGGAATAACTGATGCTAAATCAGACCTTTATTCATTAGGTGTTGTAATGTATGAAATGCTTACAGGTAAAGTTCCATTTGATGCAGATACACCTGTATCAGTTGCTTTAAAACATATGCAAGAAGAACCAGCAGAACCAATTGAAATAAATAAAAATATACCAACTGCTGTCAATCAAATTGTAGTAAAAGCAATGAGAAAAGACCCAACGGAAAGATATCAAAGTGCAACAGAAATGTTAAAAGACTTAGCTAAGGCATTAAAAGATCCAGATGGAGACTTTGTTATAATTGAAAATAAAGATGGCGAATACACAAGAGTGATGAAAGCAGTAAAACAAGAAAAAACAACAAAAGATAATAAGAAGAAAGGTTTTTGGAAAACGCATCCTAAATTAAAGTTTTTATCATTTATTTTAGGGTTGATTCTTCTATTTGTAGTTGTATTTTTTGGAACTAAAATTGCATTAGATGGTGGAATAACAAGAAAAGTAAATATTCCTAATTTAGTAAATAAAACATTATCAGAAGTTAAAACAGAAGTAGAATCATTGAAATTACAGTTAGAAACTCAAGAAGTTGCAAATAGTGAAGTAGAAGAGGGAAGAGTTATTTCACAAGATCCAGAGTTTAAGCAAGGTGAAAAGATAAAACAAGGAGAAAAAATAAAAGTTCTTGTAAGTAAAGGTCCAGAAACGAATGAATTACCAAGCTTTATTGGTAAAAAAATTGAAGAAGCTAGAGAAATGGCATTAGCAATTGGAATTACATTAGTTGAAGAAATACAAACAAGTCCAACAGTTGAACAAGGATATGTTATAGGACAGGGAACGAATGAAGGAACTATAGTAAAGTCAGGAGATGAAGTTACTGTTCAAGTAAGTAGTGGAGCTGAGAAAACAAAAGTACCTTATGTTATTGGAATGGATGAAGGAACAGCAAATGCAACTTTAGTTAATAGCAGTTTAAAAGCAAATATAACATATACAAATGAAAAAGATAAAGAAAATGGAAAAGTAATTTCGCAAAGTATTGAAAGTGGTGAAGAAGTAGATGCTGATACTACAATTGATATTGTAGTAAATAAGATTGAAAAGGAAGAAAAAACAATAAAGTTGTTCTTAAGAAAAGTTCCAAAGGTATATACTCCTTCAAATACTAATACTACAAATAGTACGGGAGAAGATGTGTCAGATTCTGTAACTATAACGGTTATTGTAAATACTAAAACTCTTGTAAGTGGAAAGACAGCAAAAGTTGATGAGGAAGATGTAAATTTAGGTACAATTACTGGAACAGGAAAACAAAAAATAGAAGTAATAATATCACAAGGAACCCAAACAAAGGCAATTACTAGTGAATTAGATATGGATGAATATGAAAATGATGCAACATATTATGTCATTGATAAATAGATAAAAATTATAAGGCACACTCTAAAAAAAGAGTGTGCAAATTATTATAGTATGGGAGAATTAATGAAGGGGATAATAATTGAAAATTCAAGCAATTTATATAAGGTAATAAACCCAATAAATAAAGAGAAGTATACATGTTTAGCAAGAGGAATTTTAAAGAATAATGGAGTAAGTTTAGTTGTAGGAGATATTGTAGAATTTTCAGAAAAAGAAAATGTTATAGAAAAAGTTTATGAAAGAAAGAATTATATTAAAAGACCGAAAATTGCTAATATTACACAAATAGTATTTGTAATATCAATGAAAGATCCTAAGCCTGATCTACTTTTATTAGATAAGCAATTAGCATTTGCTGAAAGTTTAAGGATAAAATCATTAATTGTTATAAATAAATGTGACTTAGCAGAAGAAGAGGATATTGAGAAAATATCTAAAATGTATCGAAATATTGGTTATAATGTAGTTAAATTGAGAGCTAAAGAAAAAATTGGAGTTAAAGAATTAAAAGAAAATTTATTAAAAGAAACTTCTGTATTAGCAGGAAATTCTGGAGTAGGAAAATCAACAATAATTAACGCCTTATTTAATGATAGTATTGTAGAAGAAGGAGGAATTAGTGAAAAAAATAAAAAAGGTAAAAATACAACAACATTAATAACATTATACGAAATAGACAAAGATACTTTTTTAGCAGATACTCCCGGATTTTCGGTATTTGATATATCAGAAATTGAAAAAGAAGACTTATCTCATTATTTCATAGAATTTCAAAATTTTATGGAAAAGTGTAGTTATATAGGATGTAGTCATATAAAAGAATCAGATGAAGAGTGTGCAGTAAAAAGAGCAAAGAATAATCAAAAAGTATCAAATTCAAGGTATGAAAATTACTGTAAAATATATGAAGAATTAAATAATTTAAGAAAATGGTAATATTAATTAAGTAAATAACTTAATAAAAATTAAATACATATAAAATATAACATAATAAAGGCACTAAATCAATATTACAAAAATAAAAGTATTAAAAGATTATAAAAAAATAAAAGAATAAATCTTATAAAAAGCTTAATATAAGCAAGATGTAAGATTTATTCTTTTTTTATTAAGTTATTTACTTAATAAAATTAACATAATAGGAGGAAAAAGATGAAAGAACAAAAGAAAGAACAAGGAATAACATTAGTAGCACTTGTAGTCACAATTTTAATATTATTAATATTAGCAGGAGTAACACTTCG
>CANQMY010000089.1 GCA_947625075.1 uncultured Clostridia bacterium | reverse complement strand
AATAAAAAATTTTTTGAAAAAATTATAATTTGATTATAATTCCATATTATGACAAATGTCAAGAATTTTCGTATGACTTTTTTCTATAAATTTCGACTTTTCTATTCATTTAAAAAGAACTTAGACATATTTATTATCTAAGTTCTTCATTATTTTTTACTACACTATTATTTCCAATTTAATTTAAATGTTACTTTTCCATCTTTTTCTTCTTTAGTTATATTACAATTACTTGAATTTAAATTTATTGAAACTATTGGACGAATTTGATGATATGCTTTACCGTTAGCATTGCTACTATTGTATATTGCCCAGCCACTTAGTAAGTGATTCATTTGATCTTCTGCACTCTCAGAATTTACATGTTGTAAGCCATATCCTATTACATGTTCTATACGTACAGCTCGGGTTGCAAGCCAATAAAAACAATCAAACTTTGTATTAAATAATAGGTCATAATATTTTGGATTTTTAAATTCACTTCTTTCATACCAATGAGAATAATATGATTGTCTAAATTGAGTACTAGAATCTCCTGCCTGTGATTTTACATCACTTATATACTCTTTTTCATTTCCTTTTTCAAAAATTAATCCTTCTTTATCGCCTGTTATTTCTCCATTATCATTTTTATATGTCCAATTTTTATCATTATCTCCCCACATTAATGGGTAATAATTATTGTTACTAGATGTAGTTGTATCTCCATACTTTATTGTTCCATTTTCATCTTCTTCCCAACTATTTTCTAAATGTTTATATTGTGTGTAATCATATGTTGAGACCTTCTCTATATCACTTCTTTTTATGCTTGATACATCTATTCCTTTTATACCAGACATTGTATAACATTCTTTACATATTTTATTTAATAAATATATTCCATTATTATATCCAGTTGCTCCATGTAATGTTAATGTATCATTTGTTGGTTTTTCTGATATCAATCTTATTATTTTTTTATTTTCGTCATAGTCCCAAATTTGCCACTTCATGTTATTCTCTGTTGTAAATGTTTGAGTTCCATCGGCAGTTATATTATCAGCAATAACATTATTTTTATCAATATTGTCATGTACTCCAGTCTCATCAGGTGTTATTATACATGTTTTTATATCTAATTTATACCCATCTACATAGCATCCTACATAATCATTATAGTTTATAGTTATGTTCTCTAACATATCTGTCATTTTACTTAATGCATTTTCTTCATCTTCTTCTGCTTTTTTATACTTTTCAACAGCATCCTTTGCTTTACTAAATAAACCATTATCAGCTAATGCTAAATTTAATGTTACACCAGCTAATATCAATAATATTATTATAGTAACTACTAATGCTACTAAAGTTATTCCTTTCTCCTTCATTTGTTCTTTCATTATTTTCCTCCTCATGTTATGTTAATTTTTATTAAGTAGAAAACTTAATAAAAAAAGAATAAATCTTATGTTTTGCTTATATTAAGCATTTTGTAAGATTTATCCTTTTATTTTTTATAAATTTGTAATGTCTTTTTATTTTTTTATTATATTGATTTTACTTAGTTATTATGCTATATTTCTTATATATTAATTTTTATTAAGTTTTCTAATTAATAAATTTCCAGTTGTTGTTTAAATAATTTGTCTCTACTTGTATATATATTTAAATTTTTATTTTTTTTCAATATTTGTTTTACTTTCCATAAACCTAATCCATGAGAAATTTTATCCTTTTTACTAGAAAAACCCTTTTCATATATTTTCTTTATATCTATTAAGTAATTTTTATATGGATTTTCAATTATTATTAAGTTTCTATTATTAAACTTATCTTTTAAAAATTTTATACTTATAACTTTTTCTTCACATCCAGAACATGCTTCTATTGCATTATCTATTAATATGCCTAAAATTCTACATAAATCAAAAGTAGATATATTTAATGAATTTAAATCTATATATACATTTAATTTTATCTTTATACCATTTTTCTCTGCTATAAGAATCTTATTATTAATTAAATTTAAAATTGCTGGGTTTGTTATTATATCTGAGTTTATGCTTTGCTTTTCATTTATTTCTTGGCATTCATTAATTATTGATTTATACATTTTATTTAATCCTACCATATCATTTGATGCAATATATCCACCAATTCCTTGCATTATGTTATTAAAATCATGTTTAAATGCTCTTACACTATCATAATTTTCTTGAAGTCTTTTGTTGCTTCCTTCTAAATTTTCAATTAAAATTCTTTTATTATTCTGATCTAATATATTTAAAATGCCTTTTATAAAAACAATTAAATAAGCTATTTGCATAAAATTAAATAACAGATATAAATACATTGGAATTCTTTTTATATCACTAATTATTTTTACTTTTGCTATAAGAATAAAAATAATTAAACTTAAACTTATAAAAATAATTTTATTTTTAATATTTTCATTTAAACATTCTGTTATTTTAATTTCTATCTTTTTATATCTTATAACTAAAAATAAAACTAGATTTATTAAAACTTCTAGTATACTAACTAAATTAAAATCAATTAAATATTTACTTTTTATTAATAACATTACTTCTGAAATCGTTTTTAATATTAAATTTATTATTACTGCCATATATAATTTTTCTGGTTTTAACTTAAAAAATTTTTTATATATGAATATTTTTACTAAAATATTTAATGCTATATAGATTTGAATTGGTAAAATTAGAAATGTTATCAAATTAAAAATAAATTGAAAAACAAATATTTTAAATTCAACGTTTTCTTGGATTTTGAAAATTTTTATTATATTTCTGTTTTCTAAAAATATATTTAAAAAATTTAACAAAAAAAATAAAGTTATATTTAATGGATCATATTTTGGTACATTTGACATTTTATATTTCTCCTTGTCTTTTGGCAATATATTCCATTTTATAACTTTATTTTACAAATTGCAATAGTTTTTTACAAATTTTAACAATTTTCTTTTATTATTTCTTTCTGTACATCATCTAATCTTTTCTTGCACATTTTTATCTCTTTTCTTATTATAATATCTATTTCTTTAGTGTATTCTTTTTCTCTCATGCTTAATAAATCATTTAAATTCTTAACAGTATCTTCTACATTTCTTAAAGTTATCTTAGTTGTTATACTATTAGGTCTTCCACTTATATAATTGTGTACAATAAAATCTGCTATTTTATAGCTTTGTGATTTCATTACACACTTATAGACAAACAAAACATCTTCATAAAGTCTATATTCTGGGAATCTAATGTTATTTTTCTCTATTAATTCTCTTTTCCAACACTTACTCCATGCATTAGGATATTTATCTTCTGCTGCTTTGTATGTCTTAGTACATGTTTCCTCTGTTGGAATTACTATTTCTTTTCTATTACCTTCTATTTCAAATCCTAAGTATATAATATCCGGCTCATCTGAACCAATAAGTTTATCTAACTTTTCTAATACATCATCATTTGATAGATAATCATCTCCATCTAAAAATAAAACATATTCTCCTGTTGCTTTTTCTAGTCCAGTATTTCTAACTGCTCCTAATCTTTTATTTTCTTCATGTTTTAAATATATTATATTATTATATTTAGAACATAATTTTAAAACAATTTCTCCGGTATGATCTTTTGAACAATCATCTACAACAATTATTTCTATATCTTTAAATTTTTGATTTTCTACACTCTCTATAGCTCTTTCTATATAATCTTCTATATTATATGCTGCTATTATTATACTAAATCTTTTTTGTGTAGTTATTGGCTTTACTTGCTGGTCCATATTTTATCTCCTTTTCCTTTCCTTCTATTATTGAATTAAATAATTCTAATAAATTATTTGCTGCTATTTCACTTGTCCATTCTGTAGTTATATATTTATAAGCATTTACACTTAATTCTTTTCTTAAATTTTTATCCTTAATTAATTTTTCTACTGATTCCTTTAAATCAGAATAATTATTGTACATTATTCCTCTATTTTCATTACCAATTAGATATGGAACCGATCCCATTCTTTTGTTAGCAACTATTGCACATCCTGCATTCATTGATTCATTGATAACTGCTCCCCATCCTTCATTGCTATCACTTGTACCAATAAATATATTTGCTTTTTCCATATAATTTTTTACTTCATCACTTGAAACTTGTCCTATTACTTGAATTGTATCTTCTAACTCATACTTTTTAATGTCATTTTTTATTTTATTTTCAAGTACTCCTGTTCCTAACATTTTTATGTTGAAATTGTATCCTTCTTTTCTTAAATCTTTTGCTAATCTAATCACAATTTCCGGATGCTTCCACTTTATAAATCTTGCAACCCATATAATTTCTATTTTTTCATTTTTTTCTTTTTCTTTTATTAATTTCTCTATATCATATATATTAGTTTTTAAAAAATATCCCCATTTATAAATCTTATCTTTATATAAATGTAATCGATTAAAATCATTCGCTCCATATGCATTAGAAACCAATAAATATAAATTTTTATTTTTCTTATATTTTAAATGTCTATCATAGAATAATTTAATTTTTTCTTTGTTAAAAGCTGTTTTAAAAAATCCATCTGGATAATAAAAAACTCTAGATCTATACCTAAATGTAATTTTGTCTTGTTTTAGTCTTTCTTCTATTAATTCGTCTGTAGTTGAACCTATAATTACTATATCACTTTCTAAAGCTAATTTTTTTGCTAGCTTACGTTGTTTTTCATCTTCATAAGCTCTAACAACAAAATCATATTCTTTATCTAAATCTTTAAATCCTAAATTTAACCTCCAATCAAAAATTTTAACAGTCGAAACAAATTTAAAATCATCACCTAATTTTTTTTGCATTTCTAAGCAAAAAGGTACTTGATGATGTGTAAGAAAATTTGAATAAAATGTTACTTTCATGCTTTACTCCTTTTTAAATTATATTTTTTAGTTCTGCACTAAATCATTATAACATATTTCACATAATTTGTAAACTTTTAAATTTTAAAAAAAGTTCTCTTCTTATTTTGTCGAAAAAATCCAATAAAATTACAACAAAATCAAAAATTGTATAAATTTTTTTAAACAGGAAACAATAATATTCGGGAGTTTGACAGTTGGTTTATAGAAAAAGTTACAAAAGTATTGCAAATACTTTATTTTTTTGTCAAATTTCATT